>JBKOXY010000074.1:0-4852 GCA_046725125.1 Pseudomonadota bacterium
TATAGCGGCTCGGAAGATCGAACGGCCCCGGCAGCGGCGACTGGTGCCAGCCCACGCGCCCGCCGGTGCTTTGCACCACGCTCAAAGGCATCGAATATGAGCCCACAGGGAAGGCGTAATCGGTGAATTTGCGCTCGCCCGGCAGAACTTCGGTCCCGGCGTCGAGGAACGAACGCGGCGCCACGGTGACCCGCGCCCGCGGGCGAGTAACGGGGCGGTCGGGCGCGGTGGTGTAGACGTATTGCTTCTTCTTGGTCTCGGCCGCGACCGGCGCAACGGCAATCGCCGTCACCGCGATCGCCGCAACGCAGAGCCCGGCCGCGCAAATCTTCATATCCATGGCGCCCCTCATTCGATTCCGTACAAGTCGTACACTAGCTTTGTTTCGGCTGCGGTAACAGGAGCCGAGGGCCCCCCGCCGCCACTCCGTCGCCAGGTGTGTCAAAATTCCCTCTATCGATTATCAGGGAAGATCGTTTAAGATTTCTGCGGTTGGGGCATAAAATATTCCGTAAAAGGCCTACCAAGAGAAAAAACGACCAACGAGGAGGGACCGCCATGTTCACACGTCGGCATCTCATCAAGGCGGCGGGCGCCGGACTTGCGTTCACCGGCTCCGGTTTGGGCCTGAGGTCGGTCGAGGCAGCGGCCGCCCCGATCGATCTGCCCGCGGCCCTGCCGGAGGGGGTGCGCAGCAACGCGATGCTCGATGCGCTGCCCGGCAAGAAGCCGCTGATCAAGCTCACCTATCGGCCTCCCAACTACGAGACGCCGATCGAATATTTCCGCACCGCCATCACCCCGAACGACGCGTTTTTCGTTCGCTACCACCTCTCCAACATTCCGGAGGTCGACGTCAAAACCTGGAAAATCGTGGTCGGCGGCGAGGCTGCCAACGGCCAGGCCGAGTTCACGCTCGACGATCTCAAACGGTTGCCGGCGGCCGAAGTGGTCGCCGTGAACCTTTGCTCGGGCAACCGGCGCGGGCTGTTCCAGCCGCACGTTCCCGGCGTGCAATGGAGCTACGGCGCCATGGGCTGCGCGCGCTGGAAGGGGGCGCGGCTCAAGGACCTTCTCGACAAGGTCGGTCTCAAGAAGGAGGCAATCGAGATCGTCTTCGACGGCGCCGATTCGGGCATCACCGACAAAACCCCCGACTTCATCAAGAGCATCCCGAGTTGGAAGGCGATCGAGGACACGACGCTCGTGGCCTATGAAATGAATGGGGCGCCGCTGCCGCACCTCAACGGCTTTCCCGCGCGGGTCGTCGTGCCGGGCTGGACCGGAGTCTATTGGATGAAGCATCTCACCTCGATCAAGCCGGTGACCAAGCCCGAAGGCGGATTCTGGATGAATCCAGCCTATCGCATTCCACTGGGCAAGTTTCCGATCGTTGCGCGCTTCACCTCGCAGGAAACGGCGGTGAACACGCCGATCACCGAGATCGTCGTGAATTCGCTGATCACCAGCCCCGCGGATGGCGCGAATGTGAGGATGGGACCGGTCGTCGTCGGCGGCATCGCCTGGGACGGCGGCTACGGCATCAGCACGGTCGAGGTGTCGAGCGACGGCGGCAAGACTTGGGTCGCCGCGACGCTGGGCGAGGATCTCGGCCGCTTCGCCTTCCGCACCTTCAGCTACAATTTTGCGCCCAAGGCCCCCGGCAAACAAACAGTGATGGCGCGTGCCACCAACAGGATCGGCCAAAGCCAAACGACCGAGCTGATCCACAATCCGGCCGGCTATCACCACAACGTCGTTCACAGCGTCACATTCAACGTGGCGTGAGGGAGGTCGCCATGCGCGCTTTGATCATCGCCCTCGCGGCTGCCGCGATCGCGCTTCCGGCCGCCGCCCAGGAGAAACCAGTGGAACTAAAAAAGGCGCCGGGCCTCGACAAGGTCGAAGGCAACTGCTCCGGTTGCCACAGCCTCGATTACATCATGATGAACTCGCCGTTTCCTAACGCGGCTTTGTGGGACGCCGAGGTCACCAAGATGATCAAGGCGTTTGGAGCTCCGATCAGCGACGCCGACGCCAAGGCCATCGCGGATTACCTGAAGCAGAATTACGGCAGCTGACCCTCGTCGACTTTAGTTCGCGCACCCGCCGCCTTCGAATCGGCGTTGTCAGGGCCTATTTTCTCGCTTAGAAGCCTTGCGCCGCGGTGGTCGCGGCCGCCGGCGGCGGAGAAGTTTCGGAGTTGACAATGGGTTACAGGGTCGCGGTGGTCGGTGCCACCGGCAATGTGGGCCGCGAAATGCTGGACATTCTCGCCGAGCGGTCGTTTCCCGCCGACGAAGTGATCGCGCTCGCCTCGCGCCGCAGCCAGGGCAGCGAGGTCAGCTTCGGCGACAAGACGCTCAAGGCCAAGGCGCTCGAGCATCACGACTTCGCCGACGTCGACATCTGCCTGATGTCGGCGGGCGCGGCGGTGTCGAAGGAATGGTCGCCGAAGATCACCGCCGCCGGCGCGGTCGTCATCGACAATTCCTCGTGCTGGCGCTACGACTCCGACGTTCCGTTGATCGTGCCCGAGGTCAACGCCGACGCGGTCACGGGTTTCCGCAAGAAGGGCATCATCGCCAACCCGAACTGCTCGACCGCGCAGCTCGTGGTTGCGCTCAAGCCGTTGCACGACAAGGCCAAGATCACACGCGTGGTGGTCGCGACCTATCAATCGGTTTCGGGCGCCGGCAAGGAGGCGATGGACGAGCTATTCACGCAGACCAAGTCGGTCTACACGCTCGACGAGATCACGCCCAAGAAGTTTCCCAAGCGCATGGCCTTCAACGTGATTCCCCACATCGACGTGTTCATGGAGGACGGCTTCACCAAGGAAGAATGGAAGATGGTGGCCGAGACCAAGAAGATCCTCGATCCCAAAATCAAGGTCGTCGCCACCTGCGTGCGCGTGCCGGTCTTCGTCGGCCATTCGGAGGCGGTGAACATCGAGTTCGAGAACCCGATCACGGCGGATGAGGCGCGCGATGTCCTGCGCGAGGCGCCGGGCGTGATCGTCATCGACAAGCGTGAGGCCGGCGGCTACGCCACGCCCTACGAGGCGGCGGGCGAGGACGCGACCTATGTCAGCCGCATCCGCGAGGACCCGACGGTGGAGAACGGTCTCGCGTTGTGGTGCGTGTCGGACAATCTGCGCAAGGGCGCGGCGCTCAACGCCATTCAGATCGCCGAGTGCCTCATCAACCGCAAGCTCATCGAGGCCAAGCGCAAGGCGGCGTGACGAACGTCCCGCCACACACAATGCGTTTGCAAGAGAGGCGGGCCTAGAGCCCGCCTCTCACGCCTTCAGGGAAGATCATTTGCCGGGACGTCAGGCCGCCTTACCTGCGGCAAGCGCGTGCACGTCGCTCGTCGTCAGGGCATTCCCACCGATGCCCCAGTCGCCGCTCTCGACCTCCTCGACCGTGACCCACGTCACTCCCCGCATGCTCTCGCCCTCGATCGAGACCATGGCATCGGTCAGCTTCTTGATGATCTGTCGCTTCTGATCCTTGCTGAAAACGTCTTTGATGACGCGAACCTGAATGAGCGGCATTTCGATTCTCCTGTGAACTGCGTTGTTACTGTTCGCTTGACACGCGACGGAGAGTGCCTGACACTTGAGAAGTCAGACATAGACAATTCTCTTGTCAGTTCACATAACTGTACTGGTCCAGAGACCAGGCCAGTTATGCAATCGAGCAGGGTGCCATGTTGTCCCTGACGTTCAGCCCGGACCGTCCGCTGGCCGACCAGATCGTCACCGGCATCAAGCGGCAGATCGACGACCGGCTGCTGCGCCCCGGCGCGCGGCTGCCATCGATCCGCGGTTTTGCCCAAAGCCACAATGTCAGCCGCTTCACCGTGGTCGAGGCGTACGATCGCCTGGTCGCGATGGGCTATTTGCAATCGCGCCGGGGCGCGGGCTTCTACACGGCGCCGGCACGTGCCGAGGCATCCCAGCCGGTCCCGTCGACCGATCACAAGCGCAACGAGGAGCTGGTCTGGCTGATCCGCCGCCTGCTGGAGGCGGGAGAGGACACCATTCTCGCTGGCGGGCCTTGGCTGCCCAATTCATGGCTCGACGAGGCCGGCATCCGACAAAGCCTCAATGCGCTGGCGCGCAAGAACGGTACCCACCTGCTCGAATACGGCAATCCGTTCGGCTATCTGCCGCTGCGCGAGCATCTGGTCCTGCTGCTCGGCGAGCTCGGCATCGCTGCTCACCCCGGCCAGGTCCTGCTGACGCAGGGCACCAGCCAGGCGCTCGAACTCGTCATCCGCTATCTGCTCAAGCCGGGCGACGCGGCGTTGGTGGACGATCCCGGCTACTACAACATGTTTGGAAACCTGCGGCTGCAGGGCGTGGAGATGCTGGCGGTGCCGCGCAATCCGGACGGACCGGATATCGCTACGCTCGAGAAGCTCGCCACCGCGCACCGGCCGAAAGTTTATTTCACGCAGTCCGTGATGCAGAATCCGACCGGCACCGACATGAGCCCGCATGTCGGGTTCAAGGTTCTACAGGCGGCCGAGCGCTGCGGCTTCTTCGTCGTAGAAGACGACATCTTCTGCGATCTGCAGGTGAAGGCCACGCCGCGGCTGGCGACGCTCGACCAGCTCAACCGCGTGATCTATGCGCGCAGCTTCTCCAAGACCTTGTCGGGCAGCTTGCGCGTCGGGTTCGTCGCCTGCGCGCCGCACATCGCCAACGAACTCGCGGACATCAAGATGCTCACCAGCATCACGACGTCACAGTTCACCGAGCGCCTCATTTACCTGATGCTGGTCGACGGCCACTATCGCAAATATCTCGCGCGGCTGCACGAGCGGCTCGATGCGGCGCGCG
>JBKOXY010000385.1:0-2892 GCA_046725125.1 Pseudomonadota bacterium
GCGCACCTCGAAGTCGCCCCCGAGATAGGCTTTGATTCCCTGCGCTGCGGCGACGGCCCCAGAAAGAGTGGTGTAGTACGGCACTTTATGCAAGAGGGCTGCGCGCCGCAGGGAGCGGCTGTCGGCCAGGGCGGTCGCCCCGTCGGTGGTGTTGAAAACGAGCTGAACCCCGCCATTTGCGATGGCATCGACGATGTGGGGGCGGCCTTCCAATACCTTATTGATCCTGCTGGCGGGCAAACCCTGCTCGGCCAGGTAGCGCTGGGTCCCGGAGGTGGCGATGATCCGGAAACCGAGCGAGACCAGAAGGCGAACGGCCTCGAGCACCCGCGGCTTGTCGGCGTCCCTGACCGAGACGAAGACGGTGCCGGCGCGCGGCAGCCGTGAGCCGCCGCCGATCTGGCTCTTGGCGAAGGCGATGGCGAAGTTGCGATCGATGCCCATCACCTCGCCGGTGGATTTCATCTCCGGACCGAGCACGGTGTCGACACCGGGGAAGCGGGCGAATGGAAAGACTGCTTCCTTGACGCCGATGTGGTCGAACGGGGCCGCCTTGAGGCCGAAGCTCGCAAGCGTCTCGCCGGCCATGATCCGAGCCGCGATCTTGGCCACCGGCACGCCGATCACTTTGGCAACGAAAGGAACCGTGCGTGACGCCCGCGGATTGACCTCGAGCACGTAGATGTCGCCGTCCTTGATCGCGTACTGCACGTTCATCAGGCCGCCGACTTCGAGCGCGAGCGCGAGCGCGCGCGTCTGGCGCTCGAGCTCCGCGATGGCGCTCGGGCCGAGCGAATGCGGCGGCAACGCGCAGGCGCTGTCGCCCGAATGGATGCCGGCCTCCTCGATGTGCTCCATGATGCCGACAATGGTCGTGTCCTTGCCGTCGGCAAGGCAGTCGACGTCGACTTCGATGGCGTCGGAGAGATAGCGGTCGATCAACAGCGGGCGCTTGTGCGAGACCACGAGCTCCGAGGGCCGGTCGAGATCGCCGGCGAGCCGCGCGATGTAACGGTCGAGCTGGGCGGCATCGAGTACGATCTCCATGGCGCGCCCGCCGAGCACGTAGGAGGGCCGGATCACGATCGGGTAGCCCACCGCCTCGGCGATCGTGCGCGCTTCTTTCGGGCTGGTGGCGATGCCGCTGGTGGGCTGGCGCAGCTTGAGCTTGTGGAGCAGCTTCTTGAAACGGTCGCGGTCCTCGGCCAGATCGATCATATCGGGGGAAGTTCCGAGAATCGGAACTTTCGCCTGTTCCAGCGCTTCCGCGAGCTTGAGCGGCGTCTGCCCGCCGAACTGCACGATGACCCCGCGCAGATGTCCGCTGGAACGTTCGGTCTCGATGATTTCAAGCACATCCTCGTCGGTGAGCGGCTCGAAATAGAGCCGGTCGGAGGTGTCGTAGTCGGTGGAGACCGTCTCCGGATTGCAGTTGACCATGATGGTCTCGTAGCCCGCTTCCTTGAGGGCAAACGAGGCGTGGCAGCAACAATAATCGAACTCGATCCCCTGACCGATCCGGTTCGGCCCGCCGCCCAGGATCACGATCTTGTTCTTGTCCGAGGGCACGGCCTCGCAGACTGGTGGGCCGGCAAACGGCGCCGCATAGGTCGAATACATATAGGCGGTAGGCGAGGCGAATTCGGCGGCGCAGCTGTCGATGCGCTTGAACACCGGCTGCACGCCGAGCGCACGGCGTCTTTGCGTCACCGCCGCGGCGGCAATCCCGGTAAGCTTGCCGAGCCGGGCGTCGGAAAAGCCCATGGCCTTGAGACGGCGCACGGCGCCGGCGGTCGCCGGCAAGCCCCTGGCGCGGATTTCCGCCTCGGTTTCGATGAGGCCGCGGATCTCGCCCAGGAACCAGGGGTCGATCTTGCAGGAACCATGGATGTCCTCGTCGGAGAAACCCAGCCGCATGGCCTGCGCCACTTTGAGCAGGCGCTCGGGCGTGGGCGTGCCGAGCGCGGCGCGCACCGCGTTCTTGTCGTCGCCTTGGCCGAGCCCCTCGATCGCGATCTCGTCGAGCCCGGTGAAGCCGTTTTCGAGTGAGCGCAGCGCCTTCTGCAGGCTCTCCTGAAAGGTGCGGCCGATCGCCATGGCCTCGCCCACCGATTTCATCGAGGTGGTGAGGGTGGGCTCGGCGCCGGGAAATTTCTCGAACGCGAAGCGCGGAATTTTGGTGACCACGTAATCGATGGTCGGCTCGAACGAGGCGGGGGTCGCGCCGCCGGTAATGTCATTGGCGATCTCGTCGAGCGTGTAGCCGACCGCGAGCTTGGCCGCGACCTTGGCAATCGGGAAGCCGGTCGCCTTCGAGGCGAGCGCGGAGGAGCGCGACACGCGCGGATTCATCTCGATGATCATCAGCCGCCCGTCCGCGGGATTGACGGCGAATTGCACGTTGGAGCCGCCGGTCTCGACCCCGATCTCGCGCAGCACCTTGATCGAGGCGTCGCGCATGATCTGGTATTCCTTGTCGGTGAGCGTGAGCGCGGGCGCGATCGTGATCGAATCGCCGGTATGCACGCCCATCGGATCGAGGTTCTCGATCGAGCAGATGATGATGCAATTGTCGCGTTTGTCGCGCACCACCTCCATCTCGAACTCTTTCCATCCCAGCACCGATTCCTCGATCAGCACCTCGTTGGTGGGCGAGGCGTCAATGCCGCGCTCGACGATGTCAATGAACTCGGCCTTGTTGTAGGCGATGCCGCCGCCGGTGCCGCCGAGCGTGAACGACGGACGGATGATGGCGGGCAGGCCGATATCCTCGAGCGCTTCGAGCGCGTGGATCAGCGTCTTGACCTGTTTCGAGCGCGGCGTCTCGAGCCCAATGCGCTGCATCGCCTCGCGGAACAGCTCGCGGTCCTCGGCTTTGTCGATGGCTTGGGC
>JBKOXY010000490.1:0-14404 GCA_046725125.1 Pseudomonadota bacterium
CCGAAGCGCTGAAGGGCCAGATCGACAGCTACGAGAAAGAGACCAAGGCGCTGTGGGATCACCTCAACACCAAGACCGCCGAGCTCGAGGCGGCAAACCAACAGCTTGCCGAGGAGCGCAGCCGCGCGGACAATCTGGCCAGCCGCGTCGGCGAGTTCGACCGCCAGCTCACCGCGCAAACGGCGGAATCGGAGGTCCTCGGCGGCCGCGTCCAGGAGCTCGCCGCGCGGCTCGACGAGCAGGGCCAATTGCCGGCGGATCGCGAAGGGCACTCCCAAAACTTGCGCGACGAGGCGACAAGCACCCAGAAAATCGAGGCGGACATTCGCGCCCAGTTGGCTGAGATGGAAGACCGCCACCGCCTCGCGATGGCGACCATCAAGACGGAGAAGTCGCTGATCGAGACCGAGCTCAAACGATCCCAAGACGAGCGTGACAAGCTGCAGCGCGAGATCGCGACCTTAAAACGCGACGCCGAAAACGTCGGAGAATACGAGCGCATGGAAAACGCCGTGTTGCGCGAGCACATCGACGAGGTGGCCGCGGAGGTCGCTCGGCTGACCGCCACGCTCGAAGGGCCGGACTCGCCGATCGAAACAATTCTCGATGCGGGGCGACCAGCAGCGCCGGTCGGGAATGGACCGTTGCCATCCATCGCCCCTCGGGCCGGCGAATCCAAAGGCACGCTCGCGGACCGCATCCGTACCTTGCAGGCGCGTGCATCACGCGGCGCCCCGGCTCAGCGCGGCCCGAAGCGGAGCGTAGCGCCGCGCGGAGCACGCGCAGACAAGTGAGCCGTACAGCTGGCGCAAGCTCCGTCCCCGTGCCAGCAAGGAGCGCGCGGTAGTGCGCGGACCTCACGCGCGATGAACTGCCCAAGGGGAACGCGCGCCCGGATCGCGGCTCGATCCGACACGATTTGGCAACCGGTTGCTTCGCTTGACAGCGTGCATACCTTCTTTAAATCCTGGTCTTGGTGCGGGCGCTTAGCTCAGCGGGAGAGCGTTCCCTTCACACGGGAGAGGTCGTAGGTTCAATCCCTACAGCGCCCACCATACGTCCTAGAAAGCCGCGCCCCGCCGCGCACGCGTAAAGCTTCCCCACGCGCGGCCTCGGGCTCCATGAAAGCCGGCGGGGAGAAGCCGTGTTGGACTGGCGCTGTCGGCGGCGGGTTAAGACGCGTTCAGACGTTGCGCGCCAGGAACTCCCACATCAAGCGCATTGCCGCGCGACAGCTTTCGAGCGTGCTCATCTGCATGAACCCGTGCGGTATTCCTTCCATCACGTGCAACTCATAAGGGCTCACAACGGCTGATAGGGCTTGGGCAAGCGCCAGCGAGTCGGCGAGACACCAGGGGTCGTCGCCTGCTCCGACGATGAAGCACGGGGGAAGTATTCCCGGCGCCACCGCCTTGAGCGGACTTACACGTGGATCATCGAACAAATCCGTGTTGCCCGAAACGTACGTTTGCAACTGCTCTTGAAGTCCGGGCAACGATCTGTTGCGCTCGGCGGTCGCCGCGAGATCGTATGCACCGTAGAAGAGCACCGCCCCTCGCACCAGCGAGCGCAGGTTAGGAGCGCTCGAGGTGATGGCGCTGACCGCCAGGTTGCCGCCCGCGGAATCGCCGCCGATCGCGATCCGCCGGCCATCGCCGTTCCATCGGCGCGCGTTGTCCGCCGCCCATCCAATGGCGAACATCGAGTCTTCCAGTGCTGCCGGGAACGGATGCTCGGGGGCCAGTCGATAGTCGAGGATGATCGTCAGATAACCCGCTTCGGCAAACTGCATCCCCAGCTTCCGAAACGAGGTTGGGCTGCCGAACGCCCATCCACCGCCGTGCAGGTAGATGACCACCGGATGTCGACCGGCGCCCTTGGGCACCGCGACGTCGGCACGAAGGCCCGCGCGCAGCTCGACGTTTTGTTCGAGATCGCCAATTGCCGGAAGATCATGGTTGTAAACGGTCGCCAACTCTTCCC
Organism: Pseudomonadota bacterium; assembly: GCA_046725125.1. Lineage (GTDB taxonomy): Bacteria > Pseudomonadota > Alphaproteobacteria > Rhizobiales > Xanthobacteraceae > VAZQ01. The sequence continues at coordinate 1,984 of JBKOXY010000490.1, forward strand.
AAGCGCGGCGTTGCGCAACAACGTCGCCGGTGGGATTCCAGGCGGCAATCGACTCAGAACCTGACGGTCGTGTTCGCTGATCATGCCTCGTATCTTCCCGCCTTCCGCAAGGCGCTAGCACACCTGCTAAGGCTGCGAAGGCTGTCGTCGCTACGCGCGGGGCGACGACGGCGGCCACCGATGAAATAGGTCTATTTGCTGCAAGTATCGAATTTCCTTTGCCAACAAACGCCAAAGTTACGCATCCGCAACTGGACGACTGCCGGCCTACTTTTTCTTGCGGCGGGCTTTCTTGGCCATGCGGCCCTTGCGGGCGGCCAGCGCCTTGTCGATCGCGAACTCGTCGAGCTTGCGGCCCTGCTTGATGAGGGCCGTGAGCCATCGCGGTCGAGCGCCACGGCCTGCCCACGTCTCGCCGCCAGGCCCGCGATACTTGGGCGGAACTTTGCGCCCTTTCAGCGCAGAGCGGCGGCCAAATACGGCTCGAGAAATACCCGCAGCTTGGCCGCTTTCAGCGCCTAGGCGAGAAAGTTGCTTTTCCAGTTCGCTGCGCTTTTGACTAAGCCTTTTGTCAATGTCGGCACGCAGTGCAAGCAACGCGTCAACGTCCATACCTTTTAGATTAATTGCGGCCATAAGGGTCTCCCATTCGTGGTGCGGCTCGATAGAACTATTCAATCGAAAGGAAAGGCAAGCACGCCAAAGTGGCATGCCACGTATATTAAGCGCATACGTCCTTCGTCCTGGTGTCCCGTCACGGCTGGCATATTGCGGCTGGGAGGAGCGCCGTTCGACAAAGCATCGTCCGCTGCGGCATTGATCTACCGCCGCAGCTCAGTGAGTTGCAGCCCGATCGGGCGGGTCAGCACGTCATTTTTTGAAAGTGTCAAGGAGGAGGGTCGCGACGGAGCCACCAGAGTCTCGAACTCGAACGTCTGCAACAAAGTCGTCCTCTCGTTGCCTTCCCAAGCTCGACTGCGATCAAAGGAATGATGGCACGGGCGAGCTTCCGGCGCCGAAGGCAGATCGACGATCTCGCCCCGCTCGACCCATGCCGCAAGCGGTCACTGCGGCCTCTGCGTCTTTTGTTTGCGCGCAGGTAGGCCTAAATCGTCGACAGCGGCTTCGCCCCTTGTAGACTCAAGCGTTGTAAAAGGGTTCGGGCTTCAAACACTCGTCTTGCGAGGCTTTGCCATGCTTGCACGCTTCCTCGCTGGCGGCGCGTGCGCCGTCGGCATGCTCGTCGCCGTCTCGATCACGCCGGCGGCCGCCAATCCCTATGACCAGCAGGTTCGCGGCAGCGGCCGCTCGTTTTTCGCCACCCTGTTCGGTCCCTCGACGGCGCGCACGGTGGTGAGCTACCCCGGCAGCCAGAAACCCGGCACCATCATCATCAGCACGGCGCAGCGCCGGCTCTATCTCGTGCTCGGCAACGGCCAGGCGCTGAGCTATGCCATCGGGGTGGGCCGCGACGGCTTCTCCTGGAGCGGCGTCAGCCACATCAGCGCCAAGCGGGAGTGGCCGGACTGGACGCCGCCTTCGCAGATGCTGCATCGCCGGCCGGACCTGCCGCGCCATATGGCCGGCGGCATCGACAACCCGCTCGGCGCACGGGCGATGTATCTCGGCTCGAGCCTCTATCGCATTCACGGCTCGAACGAGCCGGACAGCATCGGCCAAGCGGTGTCGTCGGGCTGCATCCGCCTGACCAACGAGGACGTGATCGATCTCTACAGCCGCGTCCGGATCGGCACGCCGGTGATCGTGCAGTAGCCGAAGCGGGACGGCCGATAGGGGACGGACGGCAGAGACGCATCTATCCTCGTGTCCTCCGCGCGCGTCAGCGCTTCAAACCTTTGCCGGCGAGGTCGTCGAGATACTCCTGCCAATTGGCCTCCCGGTTGCGACCGAGCGCAAGAAGATAGTCCCAGCTGTAGATGCCGGTCGAATGCATGTCGTCGAAAACGAGCCGCACCGCGTAATTGCCGATCGGATTGACCTCCAGAATGGCGACGTCCTTCTTGCCGGCGACGGTCTTGCGCTCGTCGGGTGAATGGCCCTGCACCTCGGCGCTCGGGCTCCTGACGCGCAAATATTCGGCGCTGAGGTCGAACGTCTCGCCGTTGTCGAAGGCGATGGTCAGCGCCTTGCGGTCCTTGTGCAACCGCAACTCCGTCGGCCAGGGCGCTGCGTCGGTCATTTCGATCTCCTCGCTCGAGGGCAGATCGACGTGAAAGTAGATCACGCAGAGGCCGCGCGATAGCTCGCGCCGCGTTGAGGCCGGCATGGGGAGCGCCCAAACGGCCGGAGCATCTGTGCCGCAACGGCGCTGCCTAGGCCAAAGCGTCGCATTCGGGAAAGTGCAAACGGCTTTCCCATCACCTGATCTTCTGCTTACATGGCAACAAAATAACCGAACGGCCATGCGGGTTTGGAGCCCGGTCATCGCAACGAACTCGGAGAGGGGCGGCGGTCATATGCGAATTCGACCTGGCGTAATGCACGCTTTCATTCCGATGTCTTGATCTGGCCTTGCAAGGCCGAATGCAGGGTCGAGCGCGCCGGTGCGCGACGCATGCGTCGCGGGCGCGCGCGTGACGAATCTCGCGGAGGGCGCAAGCGATGGACATGATCGGGGGGGAGCTCGGCTTCATGGCCGCCTCCGCGGGCAAGGCCTTCCTGACGCTGATGGAGCCCCACCGGCTGATGTTCCTGGGGCTCGGCTGCATCATGGGGCTCGTGCTCGGCATCATTCCCGGCATCGGCGGCCTCACCGGAACGGCGATGCTGCTGCCGTTCACGTTCAACATGGATCCTTATTCGGCGTTCGCGCTGCTGCTCGGCCTGGGCGCGACGACCGCAACCGGCGACCCTATCCCAGCGATCCTATTCGGCGTGCCCGGAGGTGCCGCCTCGGCGGCAACGGTACTCGACGGCTTCCCGATGGCAAAGAAGGGCGAGGCAGGACGCGCGCTCAGCGCCGCCTACATGTCCTCCCTCATGGGCGGCGTCTTCGGTGCGGTGCTGATGGCCATCAGCATTCCGATCCTGCGCCCGGTGATGCTGTTCATCGGTTCACCGGAGCTGTTGGCCTTTTCCGTGCTCGGCATTTCCATGGTTGCGGTGCTGTCTGGCAATGCGCCGCTGCGCGGGATCACGGCCGGTTGCCTCGGCGTCATGATCGCGATGATCGGAACGGATCCGCAAACGGGCACGCTGCGCTGGACCTTCGACAGTCTTTACCTCTGGGATGGCTTGCCGCTTACGCCGCTGCTGCTCGGCGTCTTTGCGCTGCCGGAATTGTGCGACCTCTTGATCGCGCGGGTCGCGATCTCAGCCGACACCGGAACCGCCAACATCTACAAGGGCCAGTGGCAGGGGGTGAAGGACTGCTTCAAGCATTGGTGGCTCATCATGCGATGCTCGTGGATCGGAGGCGGCATCGGCTCCATCCCCGGCATCAGCGCGTCGGTCGTCGACTGGCTCGCCTACGGTCATGCACTCAAGACCGAGAAGGGCGCCAGCGCGACATTCGGCAAGGGCGACGTGCGGGGCGTGATCGCATCGGAGAGCTCCAACAACGCCAAGGAGGGCGGCGCGCTCGTTCCGACCGTCGCCTTCGGCGTCCCCGGCAGCGCCACCATGGCGATCCTGCTCGGCGCGTTCCTGATTCACGGTCTGGTGCCGGGCCCCGACATGCTGACCAAGAATCTCAGCATCACCTATGCGATGGTGTGGTCGGTGGCGTTGGCCAACGTTTTGGGCGCGGGCCTGTGCTACGCGTTCAGCCCGCAATTCGCCAAGCTCGCGACGCTGCGCTACACGCTCATCCTGCCAGCCGTGCTCGGCATCATCTATATCGGCGCGTTCGAGGCCACGCGCCAATGGGGCGATCTCTTTACCTTGCTATTTTTCGGTCTCGTCGGCTGGCTCATGAAGCAGTTCAAATGGCCGCGCCCGCCGCTCATCCTCGGCGTCGTGCTGGGCGACACCATCGAGCGCTATCTGTTCATATCGATCGAGCGCTACGGCCTGAGCTGGATGCTTCGTCCGATCGTGGTCTTGCTGTTCGCGCTCGCCATCCTCGGCCTGGTGCGGCCGTTCCTGCAGGACATCCGCAGCCAAGGCGGCGTGCGGAAGATGCTGACGAGCTTCCAGCGGCCGACATTTCATCCCTCGCAGCTGTTCACGATGTTCATGATCGCGCTCATCGGCGCGGCGTTCGTCGCGGCGTTGCGGTGGGATTTCAGCGCCAAGATCGTGCCGCTAGTCGTGGGCACCGCCGCCTTGTGCGCGGCGGCGCTCAGTCTGTTCAACGAGATGTGCCGCAGGCCGGCAGCCGCCGTCGCCGAAGGCCTGGCCGAACATGCCCAGCACGAGGTCGGGGAAAAGATTCACATGGATCTGACCTCCGACACCGGCCATCTGCCCGTGCGCGAAATCGTCGCGCGGGCGGCTTTGTTCTTCGGCTATCTCATCGGCTTCATGGGGGTGATGGCCGTTATCGGACTCATTCCGACGGTGGGCTTGTTCGTCGTCTTTTTCATGCGATACGAGGCGCGCGAGCGCTGGCCGCTGGTCATCCCCTATGCCGTCGTGCTCGTCGTCTTCATCTGGTTGGCGTTCGACTATTTCATGGCCGTGCCCTGGCCGCCCACGCTGATCGGCCAATGGTTCCCGGCATTGAAGGCGATTCCGTCGGTGTAGCGGGCCGCATAATCAGCCACGGCGCCGGCCTTTGACCCCATGGCAGCGAGGTCCTAAGAAAGGCGCATGCAGGCGCAGGAACGGGATGTGCCGGGGACGGGGGCAGCAACCGCCAGCGAGAGCTTGTTCCGTTCGGCCGTCAGCACGCTTCAGGCCAAATCGATCGCGATCGTGGGCGCGTCCGAGCGCGCCCGCTGGCCGAGCGAGATTTTCAAGAACCTGCGCGAGTTCGGCTATCCCGGACGCATCGTGCTCGTCAATCCGCGACAGAAGGAGGTCTATGGCCAACGCTGCTTTCCTTCGCTGCGCGATCTGCCCGAACCGGTCGAGCATGCGCTGGTGATCGTGCCGGCGGCCGCGGTCGCCGGCGTGCTCACCGCGGCGGAGGAAACCGGCGTCGAATCCGCCACCGTCTACGCCTCGATGCTGGGCGACGGCGACGAGCCGGAATCGAAGGTGCGCGGCGCCTGGCTTAAGGATTTCACGGCAAAGAGCCGCCTGCGCGTGGCAGGACCGAACTGCATGGGCGCCTACTCCTATCGCGAGCGCCTCTTCGGCTATCCCAACGCCGATTTGTGCCGGCTGGCGCCCGGTCCGGTCGCCTGCATCTTCCAGTCCGGCGGCCTGATCCAGTTCTGGATGAAGGCCGCGGCCGAGCGGGGGCTGCGCTACTCCTATTGCATCACGTCGGGCAACGAGCCCGATCTCGGTCTTGCCGACTACCTCAATTTCGTCATCGACGATCCGCACACGCGCCAGATCGTGCTGTTCGTCGAAGGCATTCGCCGGCCGCAGGCCTTCATGCATGCCGCCGGCCGCGCGCTCGCCATGGGCAAGCCCATCCTCGCCATCAAGACCGGCGTCACCGCGCAGTCGCGCGCCGCCTCGCAATCCCACACCGGTGCCATCGCCGGCGACTATGCCGCCTATCTCGCCATGTGCGAGCGCTACGGCATCGTCGATCACCGCTCGCTCGACGATCTGGTCGAAACCGCGCTTGCTTTCGAAGGCGGACGCTTGCCGAAAGGGCCGCGCATCGCCTTCGTCACCACCTCGGGAGCGACGGTCGATCTTCTCTACGACTATGCCGCGGCCGAAGGCGCGGCGATGCCCGACTTCACCGACGAGACCAAGGCTGCGCTCCTGCCCATGATGCAGGAAGGGATCGCGCCGAAAAACCCACTCGACGTCGGCATTCCCTCAACGCTGGAAGTCGCCGCGAAGATCTGCGAGACCGCCGCGCGCGATCCCAATATCGACATGGTCGCCTGGGCCTCGCCCATGCCGCGCAAGGGCGAGGCATGGGGCGATGTCGCTCCGCTGCGGCAGCTGCTGACCAAGACCGACAAGCCGGTGGTGGGCTTCGGCCGCGTGATCCAGCAGCTCAGCGACGACCACCTCGCCGCGCAGGAGGCCGCCGGATTCCCATTCCTGCAAGGCATCGAACCGACCATCCGCGCGCTCGACGGCTTGTGGTTTCATGCCGCGCGCCGAGGCCGCCGGCCGCCGACGCCGCCGCCTGCCCCGCCCAGCGATCTTTCGCCGGCAACGTTGCAGGCGACGCTCGCGCGCTACGGCATCGCGCTGCCCAAAAGCCACGCGGTCGCAAATGCCGCCGAAGCGGTGACCGCAGCCGAGCGCATCGGCTTCCCGGTCGCGCTGAAGATTCGCTCGCCCAACGTCTTGCATAAGACCGAGGTCGGCGGCGTGGCGCTCGCCTTGCAAAATCGCGACGCGGTGCAAGCGGCGGCGGAGGCGCTCGCCGCTTCGGCCCGCGCCGCGCAGCCCTCGGCGCGCATCGACGGCTTTCTCGTGCAGGAGATGGTGTCGGGCATCGAAGCAATCGTCGGCGCGCGCGATGATCCGCTCTACGGACCGCTGCTGCTCGTCGGTTCGGGCGGCGTGCTGGTCGAGCTCGTCGCGGATGCGGCGTTACGCCTGCTTCCGGTGACCGCTCACGAGGTGAGCACGATGGTCGATGGCCTAAAGTTGGCACGCCGCCTATCCGGGTTTCGCGGCCAGGCCGCCGCCGACCGCGCGGCGTTCGAAGCCGCCGCGCTCGCGCTGGGGCGTTTCTTTCTCGACCACCGTGCAAGAATAAATGACATCGAAATCAACCCGCTAATGGTGAGGGCCGACAATCCGGGGCCTGTCCGCGATCGACAGTCCAAAGCATCGACGCCGGCCGGCGCCGACACGAGCGCGGTTGCGGTCGACGTGCGGGTGTTGTGGCGGGAGGACGCGGAGGGAGCGTAAAGGCAATGGATTTCGAATTGCCGGAAGAGCTGCGAATCCTCAAAGCCACCCTGCGGCGTTTCGTCGACAACGAGCTGATCCCGATCGAGCGAGAGACCACCGACGGCGAACAGATCAAGCCGGACTATCTCGAACGCTTCGAGCGGCGCGCCAAGGAGTTGGGCATCTGGCAGCTCGACGTTCCGACGGAATATGGCGGCGGCGGCATGTCGATCCTCGCGCGCGCCGTGGTATGGGAGGAGCTCTCCCGCACCATCGCCATACCGGCGCGCGGCGAGGGCATTACCGGTCCATCCGCGCGCGGCATCCTCTACTCGCTGCAAGGCGAGATGAAGGAGAAGTACCTGCTGCCGCTGTTGCGCGGAGAGAAGAAGGCCTGCTTCGCGCAGACCGAGCCCGACGCCGGCTCCGACCCCGGCAGCATGCGCACCATCGCCGTGCGCGACGGCGATCACTACCTGATCAACGGCGTCAAACGCTTCATCACCGGCGCCGGTGACGCCGATTTCATGCAGCTCATGGTCGCGACCGATCGCGCAAAGGGCTCGCGCGGCGGCATTTCCTGCTTCATCGTGGATATGGATGCGCCGGGTGTGAAGCTCGGGGCCTGCTATGAAACCATGATGGGCGACAAGCCGTGGGAAATCGCGCTCGACAATGTGCGCGTGCCGGCGAGCCACCGCGTCGGGGCGGAAGGCGAAGGCATGCGCTTCGGCCAACAATGGCTCAATATCGGCCGCGTCAAGCACGGTGCGCGCGCGCTCGGCGTCGCCGAGCGATGCATCGAAATGGCGGCGTCCTATGCCAAACAGCGTTCGACCTTCGGCCGGCCGCTCGCCGACCGCCAGGCGGTGCAGTGGATGCTGGCCGACATGTTCATCGAATTGCAGGCCGCGCGGCTCCTCGTCTACCGGACCGCGACGTGCCTCGATCAAGGCGAAGAGGCGCGCGAGCACGCCTACGTGGCCAAATATTACGCCGACGAAATGGCGTTCAAGGCCGCCGACCAGTGCATGCAGATCCACGGCGGCATCGCGCTCACGACCGATCTTCCGATCGAGAAGATGTGGCGGCAACAGCGCAGCTATCGCATCACTGAGGGCGCGAGCGAGGTGATGAAGATGGTCATCGCCCGCCACGTGCTCAAGACCTACGGTTGAGGAACCGTCATAATCCAGCGAGTTTGGTCAGTGCAGCGATCCTCTGTCGCGTCCGTGTTTCCTGGCTGCCCGCTTTCGGCGGAACGACATCCGCGCAAACCGTGATCGGCAGTCCGGCATGAGCAGCGCGCGTTACCGACTCGGCGTGGATGTGGGCGGTACCCACACCGATCTCGTGCTGCTCGATACGACGACGGGGGAACTCGCGGTCGAGAAGGTCGCGAGCACGCCGAAAAATCCCGCGCTGGGCGTGCTCGAGGGGGTCGCCAGATTCATTGCCAAGGGCATCCCGCCGGCGCAGATCGGCTTTTTCGCTCACGGCACCACCATCACCACCAATGCGCTGTTGGAGATGCGTGGCGCCAAAGTCGGACTGCTGATCACCCAGGGCTACCGCGCGGTGCAGGAAATTCAGAACCAAGCGCGCGACGGCAACTTGTTCGATTATTTCTATTCGAAGCCGGCCGCCATCGCGCCGCAGCGCCTCACCAAGGAAATTCCTGAGCGCTGCGACTACGCCGGCCGCATGCTCCGCCCGCTCGATCAGGACACCGTTCGCCGCGCCGCGCGCGAGCTCAAGGATGCCGGCGTCGAGTCGATCGCCGTCTGCTACCTGTTCTCGTTCATGAATCCGGCGCACGAGCAGGAAACACGCGCGTTGATCCGGGACGAATGTCCCGCCGTTCACGTCTCGTTGTCGAGCGAGGTCCTGCCGCGCATTCGCGAATGGCCGCGACTCTCCACCACCCTGCTCAACGCTTACCTCGAGCCGGTCATGGTGCACTACATCGGCCATCTCAACCAAGGATTGGACGCGGCCGGCCTGCGCACTCAGCAGCGCTTCTTGATGCAATCGAACGGCGGCGTCATGCCGTTTTCGGCGGCGATCGCGGGCGGCCGCACCGTGCATACGCTGTTCTCCGGCCCGGCCGCGGGCGCGCAAGCGAGCGCCTATCTCGCGCGCGAGGACGCGCAGCGCGGCCTCGTCACGCTCGACATGGGCGGCACCAGCGCCGACATCGCCTTCATCGAAGGCGGCGCCCCGCTCGAAGTCACCGAGGGCGTGATCGCGCGCCGACAGGTCGACGTGCCCGCGCTCGATATGACCACGATATCCGCCGGCGGCGGCTCGGTCGCTTGGATCGACGGCGGCGGCTTCCTCAATGTCGGCCCGCAGAGCGCCGGCGCCGATCCCGGCCCGGCCTGCTATGGACGCGGCGGCCTGCGGCCGACGGTCACCGACGCCGACCTCGTGTGCGGCTACCTCAACCCGGACTATTTCCTCGGCGGCGCACAGAAGCTCGACGTCGCGGCAGCGCGCGCCACGCTCAAGGCGCACGTCGCCGATCCCTTGCAGATGGACGTGACGGCGGCCGCCGCGGGCATCCAGCGCATCGTCGACATGCGCATGGCGGACGAGGTGCGCGTCTTTGCAGCGAAGCGCGGCGTCGATCTCTCCGCCTTCACGCTGTTGCCGTTCGGCGGTGCCGGCGCGGTGCATGCCGCCGCGGTCGCCGAGGAGCTTGGCATGCGGCGCATTCTGGTGCCGCCGCGCCCCGGCGCATTCTCGGCGCTCGGCCTGCTCTGTACCGACGTGGTGCACGACTACATCCGCTCCGAGCTGCGGACGCTCGCCGACGTCACCGCGGACCACGCCGAAGACATCTTCCGGCAATTGGAAGGCACGGCGCGCACGGAGCTTGCCGCCGAAGGCATGAACGCCGCCGACGCCCGCTTCGCGCGCGAGCTTGACCTGCGCTACACCGGTCAGGGCTACGAATTGCGCACGCCGCTCGAGGGATTGTTCGAAGATGGGCTGACGGCGGCGGCGCTGCGCGCGGCGCGCGACAAGTTCGACGAGCGCCACGCCCAGATTCACGGTCATGCCGCCAAGGAGCGGCCGGTGGAAGTCGTGAGCTATCGCCTGCGCCTGCGCGTGGCCGTGCCCAAATACGAGCCGCGCGCGGCGCCGCCGCCGCCATCGCCGCGGCCGGCCGACGACGCGGTCAAGGGCCAACGCACGATCTCCCTCAACGGAACGATGATGCAGGCGACGCTCTACGAGCGCGCGCGTCTCGACATCGGCGCGACGATCGCCGGGGCGGCCGTCGTCGAGCAGTTCGACGCCACCACCCTCATCCCGCCGGGCTGGAGCGGGCGGGTCGATGGTTACGGCAACCTGATCCTGACGAGGGCCTGAGCATGGACGCCATCACCATCCAGATCCTGCGCAACAAGGTCGCGAGCCTGGTCGATGAAATGCACTATCATTTCTACCGCTCCGGCTACTCGACCATCATCCGCGAGTCGCGCGACTTCAGCTGCGTGATCCTCGACCGCGAGGGGCGCCTGATCGTGGCGCCGCCGATGTTCTTCCACGCGCCGGTCTATCGCCATCTCGTGGGCCGCATCCTCGCGCGCTATGGCAGCAACGGGGCTATCAAGGACGGCGACGTCTTTGTCTCCAATCATCCCTACGAGGGCGGGCTTCCCCACGTCTCCGACATGGCCTTCGTCGCGCCGGTCTTCGCGGGCGGCAGGATCGTCGCGTTCGCCGGCTCGATCGCACACAAGGCGGACCTGGGCGGCGCGGTCGCGGGCTCGACCTCGGCCGATGCCACCGAAATGTTCCACGAGGGGCTGCTGGTGCCGACGATCAAGATCGTGAACGCGGGCGTGGCGCAGATCGATGTCGAACGCATCATCCTCACCAACAGCCGACAGCCCGCGCTCGTGCGCGGCGACATCCACGCTCAGATCGCGGTGACGCAAATGGGCGCGCAGCGCGTCAAGCAATTGTGCGAACGTTTCGGCGCGGGCACGGTCAGCGATGCCTTCGCGGCCATCCTCAAGGGCGCGGCGGACGAATTGCGCGCGGCCATCGCCAAATTACCCGAGGGAGAGTCTTCGGCCGAAGGGCTGCTCGACAGCGACGGCGTCGTGATCGACAAGCCGGTGAAGCTTGCCGTCACCGTCGCCATCAAGAACGGGATCGCGAGCTTCGACTTCTCCAACAGCGACCCCCAAGCTCGAGGTCCGGTCAATCTGCGGCCGTCGATGGTCGAGGCTTGCGTGTTCTATTCGCTCATCGGCTGCCTCGGCCCGAACCTGCATTTCAACGACGGAATGCGCGAGGTGGTGCGGCTCACATACGCGCCGCGCACGATCACCAATGCCGAGCCGCCCGCCCCCGTCTCCAACTACCAGATGGTCAACCTCAAGCTGGTGGACGTCATTCTCGAGGCGCTCGCCCATTTTCATCCCGTGCGCGCGGTCGCTAATGCGGGCTCGTCCAGCGCGCTGACCATCGCCTGGGCCAAAGGCCGTCCCGGCCAGTCCACCATGCAATACGAGATCATGGGCTCGGCCTATGGCGGCGGCATGGGGCACGACGGCGCCTCCGCCACCGCGACGCATTTGAGCAACCTGCACATCACCCCGATCGAAATTCTCGAATCCGAGTTTCCCTGCCGCATCACCCGCTTCGAGCTCGTGCCGGATTCGGGCGGCGCCGGCCAATGGCGCGGGGGCTTGAGCCTGCTGCGCGAGTACGAGCTTTTGGAAAATGCGACCGTCATTCGCCGGTACGACAAGAGCCGCTTCCCGCCGCGCGGCATCGCCGGCGGCAAGCCGGGATGCGGCGCACGCTTCGTCATCAGGCTCGCCACCGCGCAGGAATATGTGACGCCATCCTCGGGCCGCTACGAGATGCAAGCCGGCGAGCGCTTCCTGCTGCAAAGCGCGGGCGGCGGCGGCTGCGGCGATCCGCGCCACCGAGATCGCACTGCGCTTGCCCGTGATATGGCCGAGGGATATGTCTCGGCCGACGCGGCCAAGAAGGACTATGGCGGGTAGGCATATCCGCGCTTATCCGGAGCGGTGGCCGCGTGCTTCGAGACGCATTGCTTCGCAATGCTCCTCAGCATGAGGCGGAGAGGTCGAGCCAGGCCTCATCCTGAGGAGCGGGCCGAAGGCCCGCGTCTCGAAGGATGAGGCTGGGGAACGAGAGGTTTTGCAACATGGCCTTTTCCAGCTGGCGCGGCGTCGTGGGCATGATTAATCCGACATTGCGGCCGGGCGTGACCGAAGAGGTCATCCGCCTGCTGCCGGAAGGCATCGGGCTCATCCCGTTGTTCCTCAACATCTGCCGCGGCACTGAGGACGAGTTCGCGACCATGATGCCGGCCTACGAGGAGCTCGTCGCGGTGCTGGCCGAGTGCGGCTGCGACCTCATTCATCCCCACGGCGCGCCGCCGTTCATGGTGCAGGGCCGCAAGCGCGAAGCCGAGATCATCAAG
>JBKOXY010000418.1:0-3560 GCA_046725125.1 Pseudomonadota bacterium
CGGCCACCACCACTTCGAGGAAATTCTCGACAACCACAAGGACAAGAACGGCTACACGCTCGACACCGATCTTTCGGCCGACGACTGGCTCGAGCTCGTTGCCCGCTTCCAGAAGCGGATCGAAGAGGAGCACGGCGAGCCATTCCCGCAGGACCCGCAGCAGCAATTGTGGGGAGCGATCGGCGCCGTGTTCGGCTCCTGGATGAACCAGCGCGCCATCACCTATCGGCGCCTGCACCACATCCCCGAGAGCTGGGGCACCGCGGTCAACGTCCAGGCCATGGTGTTCGGCAATATGGGCGAGACCTCGGCCACGGGCGTGGCGTTCACGCGCAATCCTTCGACCGGCGACAAAAGGCTTTACGGCGAGTTCCTGATCAATGCGCAGGGCGAGGACGTGGTCGCCGGCATCCGCACGCCGCAGGAGATCACCGAGGCCGCGCGGGAGGAGGCGGGCTCGGACAAGCCCTCGATGGAACGCGCGCTCCCGCAGGCGTTCAAGGAGCTCCAGCGTATCTACGGCGTGCTCGAGCGCCACTACCGCGACATGCAGGACCTCGAATTCACCGTCGAGCAGGGCAAGCTGTGGATGCTGCAGACCCGCTCGGGCAAGCGCACGGCCAAGGCGGCGCTGAAGATCGCGGTGGATCTCGCGAACGAGGGGTTGATTTCACGCAAGGAGGCGGTCGCGCGCATCGATCCGGGGGCGCTCGACCAGCTCCTGCATCCGACCATCGATCCCAATGCCGAGCGCAAGGTCATCGCCACCGGGCTGCCCGCCTCGCCCGGCGCGGCCTCCGGCGAGATCGTGTTCTCGGCCGACGAGGCGGAGGCGCTCAAGGCCAAGGACAAGAGCATCATCCTGGTGCGGGTCGAGACCTCGCCGGAAGACATCCACGGCATGCACGCGGCCGAGGGCATTCTCACCACGCGCGGCGGCATGACCTCCCATGCCGCCGTGGTGGCGCGCGGCATGGGCAAGCCCTGCGTTTCCGGCGCGGGCACGCTGCGGGTCGACTACGCCGCCGGCACCATGAGCGTCGCCGGCCACACGTTCAAGGCGGGCGACGTCATCACCATCGACGGCTCGACCGGGCAGGTGCTCGCCGGCCGCGTGCCCATGATCGAGCCGGCGCTCTCCGGCGAATTCGCAACGCTGATGGGCTGGGCCGACGGGGTGCGCAAGCTCGGTGTGCGCGCCAACGCGGATACGCCCAACGATGCGCGCGTCGCCTTGAAGTTCGGCGCCGAGGGCATCGGGCTTTGCCGCACCGAGCACATGTTCTTCGACGAAGATCGCATCCGCGCCGTGCGCGAGATGATCCTCGCCGACGACGAAAAATCACGCCGCGCCGCGCTCGCCAAGCTCCTGCCCATGCAGCGCGCGGACTTCGTCGAGCTGTTCGAGATCATGCAGGGGCTGCCGGTGACGATCAGGCTGCTCGATCCGCCGCTGCACGAATTTTTGCCCCACAGCGACGAAGAAATCGCCGAGGTCGCCGCCGCGATGGGCACCGACGCCAAGAAACTCGCGGACCGCGCCCGCGAGCTCAACGAGTTCAACCCGATGCTCGGCTTCCGCGGCTGCCGCCTGGCGCTCGCCTATCCCGAGATCGCCGAGATGCAGGCGCGCGCCATCTTCGAAGCGGCAGCCGAGGCCGCCAAGCGCACCGGCAAGCCGGTGGTGCCCGAGGTGATGGTTCCGCTCATCGCCACCAAAGCCGAGCTCGACCTGGTCAAGGCAAGTATCGATGCGATGGCGGAGGCGGTCGCGCGCGAGAGCGGATCCCGCGTCAAGTATCAGGTCGGCACCATGATCGAGCTCCCGCGGGCGTCGTTGCGCGCCGGCGAGATCGCGCAGAGCGCGGAGTTCTTTTCCTTCGGCACCAACGATCTGACGCAGACCACCTACGGCATCAGCCGCGACGACGCCGCGAGCTTTCTCGGCACGTACCTGGCGCGCGGCGTCCTGCCGAGCGATCCCTTCGTGTCCATCGACCGCGAGGGCGTGGGGGAATTGATGCGTATCGGCGTCGAACGCGGTCGCAAGACGCGGCCAAAGCTCAAAGTGGGCATTTGCGGCGAGCACGGCGGCGACCCGGCCTCGGTCGCATTCTGCCACGCGATCGCCCTCGACTATGTCTCGTGCTCGCCGTTCCGCGTGCCCATCGCCCGCCTCGCAGCCGCCCAGGCCGCGCTCGGCAAGACGGCGGCGGGAGAAGCGTGACGAAAAGACCACAGTCACGGTAGGGTGGGCAAATGCGCGGGGGAACTTCGGTACAGAGCACGCCGTGTGACGCGCATTTGCCCACGCGTCAAAGGCTGGACGCGGCCCGAATGCCGGAGCGATTTCGTTTCTCTGTCGTAGGCACGGCGCTCTCCTGCTGCCGCCAGTTCCTTAAGAGTTGTTCCGATCATTCGCCGAAGGCGCCCGTCATGTCGCGTACATCGCCGCCCGCCCTCGATCTTCGCACGACGATACCGCGACACAGCGAGGCAAGAATACCATTCTTTCTTCTCGCTGCCATTTCACGCGTGGGCAACGGCGAAGCCGCCGTTGCCCACCCTACGGTCCCTCGCTAGCCTCACTTGGTCATAGGCACACCTGGGGCGGCAGCAGGCAGCAACATGTCCGAAGACAGCAGCGTGGGCGGGGCAGCTGCGCCGACCGTTTCCCAAGAGCAACTGCAAAAGGCGGAGGCCTATGTCGAGGCCGAGGAGGGCGTGGTCAATCGCCTGTTCGGTTGGGCCGGCAGGCTGGTTACGTCGATCGCGGTCGCGATGTCGCTGTTTCACCTTTACGCCGCCATCGCCGGCGCGTGGCCATTCACCGACTTCCCCATCATCGCCACCCAGCCGCTGCGCTACGCGCACGTCGCTTTCGTGCTGATGCTGAGCTACCTGTTGTTTCCGCTGTCGGCGCGGTTCCGCGATCGCATCCGCTGGTGGGACATCGCCGCCGGTGTCATGGGCGCGGCGATCCTCGTTTACGCCATCGAAGGCGGCGAGGAATTCACCGACCGCGCGACCAATCCGACGCAGCTCGACGTCGTGCTCGGGGTCGTCTTCATCATCTTGTTGCTCGAAGCGACGCGGCGAACCACTGGTTGGATCGTTCCATTCGTTGCGCTGTCGTTCATGGCCTATGCCATGGCCGGTCCCTATCTGCCGCCGCCGTGGACGCACCGCGGCTACGACATTTCGCAGCTCGTCGGTCACCTGTTCATCACGCTCGAAGGCATTTTCGGCATTCCCGTCGACGTGTCCTCCTCGCTGATCATCCTGTTCACGATTACGGCGCGTTCCTGCAGCACTCCGGCGCGGGCAAATTCTTCATCGACTTTTCGATGGCGCTCATGGGCCACAAGGCCAACAGCGCCGGCCGCACGGTGGTGCTGTCATCCTTTCTGCTTGGGGGGCGTCGGGCTCCGGCGTCGCCACCACGGTGACGATCGGCGCCGTCGCCTATCCTTTGATGCAGAAGGCCGGCTTCGAGAAGAACGCGGCCGGCGGCCTGCTCGCCGCGGGCGGCCTCGGCGCCATCATCTCGCCGCCGGTCC
>JBKOXY010000439.1:0-16345 GCA_046725125.1 Pseudomonadota bacterium
GCTCGCTCGGACGCGTTCACGTTTTCTTCCCCGGGGGCCAAGTCATCGCCCGCCATGCTAGTGTCCCGGCTCCGAAGTTCGCAAACCCTTGCGGCACCCTCGGTTTTGGATTTGAAGTTGCCATGCGAGCTTGCTGATACAATGGTCGGAACTTCAAATCCACCACACTAGCCTGCGCCGCGCGGGACATCGATGCTGCTGCCATGCGCTTGATGCTGCTTCGACACGCCAAGTCGGAAAAGGCCGAACCCGGCATGAGCGACCACCCGCGCCGCCTCAATGCGCGCGGCAAAAACGATGCCGCGGTGATCGGCGCCTACATGGTCCGTCATGCGCTCGCCGCCGACCTCGTGCTGGTGTCGACGGCCGAACGCACGCGGCAGACGTGGGAGCGCGTCGCCGCCGCGCTGTCGAAGCCCCCGCGGGTCGTTTACGAGGAGCGCCTCTACAACGCCGGCGCCGAGGCGATCATCGCGTTAGTGAAGAAGACCGCACCGGCGGTGCGCACGCTGCTGGTGATCGGACACAATCCGGGGCTGCATGACGCGGCGCGGCGGCTGATCGCCTCGGGCGACGTCGAGGCCCGCGAGCGGCTCAACGAAGGGCTGCCGACGTCCGGTCTCGCGGTGATCGATTTTGCCGGCAAGGATTGGCGCAAGCTGCATCCCCACGGCGGACGGCTCGAGCGCTTCGTGAGCCCCCGCTCGCTGGCAGAGGCCGATCGGGTCTGAAAGCGCGCGTGGGGCTTGCCCCATTCGCGCCAGTCAAAAATGGCGCGTGGGGCTTGCCCCATTGGCGCCAATCCAAAGCGGCGCGCGGGGCGGCCCATTGGCGCCCCGCGGCCAGCCCGCCCGCCCCACCGCGGACGGCGGCATCGGCGACGCGCCCCACTCACGGTCCGCCGGCAAACGTGGCAATATGTCCGAAAACCAAGTCACAGAGTGGGACGGTGCCATGTACAAGAAAATCCTGGTTCCGATCGACCTCGCGGACCCGGACCTTGCCAAGCCCGCGGTCGCCACCGCGTTGATGATGGCGGGTCCATCCGAGGGCATGATTCGTTTCGTCAATGTGCTGCCGCTCACGCCGGTGATGCTCGCCGAATACGTGCCGCCCGACTTCGAGGTGCAGCAGAGGAAGGCGGCGGAAGATGCGCTCGCCATCGTCGTCAAGGAGACCGGCTTGCCCTCTGCGCGGGTGTCGTCGACGGTGCGCCAGGGCGGCATCTACCAGGAGATCCTGGAAGAGGCGAACAGCATGCAGCCAGATCTCATCGTCATGAGCTCGCACCGGCCGCAGCGGCACGCGGTGCGCACCTATTTCCTCGGCTCCAACGCCGGCCACGTGGTGCGCTACGCCAAGTGCTCGGTGCTGGTGGTGCGAAACTGAAAGGCCGGTGCGGCGCGGAAGAGCTCGGCTCGACTCGCGCTCGCGCGCAGCCACCACGTAATCCGCTGCGGCGCGCAACAGCGCCGACCGATCCTTGAAGCTGCCGAGACCCAGGTTGCAGGCCTGACAAAGGAGACCGCGCACGCGCGCACGCCGGCCGCTGTCGATAAATCGACGGCGCAGGCGAAGCGGCAGCCTTGGCACAATTTTGGTGAGTCTCGAATCGTCAAAGATTCGCGTAACGTTGTCGAGAGCTTTTTTTGGCCGGTTTAACTATCCCGGCACCAGCTCCTTCGGCACGGCGTCCGGCCGATAGCGGCCGGGCCGGTTGCGCTTGAAATATGTGCCGCTCTGCCACACGAACACGGCGAAAAAGCCGCCCACCAAGGCCGCGGCCCCAAAGGCTCCGATCTCGAGCGCGCGCACCGTGAGCACCGCCAGCGCCAATGCCACGCCCACGAATACCGCGAGCCCCGGCCAATAGAGCAGCGCCGGCGCGCCGGTCTCGAACGCGGCCGTCGCACCGGCGGCGGCGATGCGCCGGTTGAGCTCGCGGACGAAGTCGCCGTAAGCGCGGTCTTGCGCGTGCAGCTCGACCAGCGATCGCCACGAGGTCGAGGCGATCGACAGCCGCGGACCGCCGGGCCACCAAATCTCGGTGACGAAGCGCCGCGTTTGCATCGTCACCGGCCGAAACGACAGCCGCACCCAGGTGACGCGTGCATAGGGGATGCGGCCGCACCGCCGGCCCGCCTGCCATTCGAGCGCGTCGGGCCGCAGGCGAAGCTCCCAGGCCGCGCCCATCAGCGACGGCTTGTAGACGTAGACCGGATCCCCGCCGGAACCGGAAGCTTGCTTGTCCGACATGGCGCTTATGGATTTAGCCGACTCCTTCGGCTCGGTAACGGGGAGGCTGCGCCCGGCCGCCTCGTGCGGACGGGCACCCCCTTTGGGGCTGGATTGAGATTTTGCTTCACGCGTGGCGGCCGCCGTTCGACATGAACTGGCGAAGGGCGGCGAGCCATTTGGCAAAGCCCTCCTGCTCGAAATGCCTCACCCATTTGTCTCGTTCCTCGGCGGCGCAGTCGAACGTTGCCCACCACTCAACGAATGAGGCATCGTCGGCAATGATCGGACTAACGCATATCGTCGCGACATAGTCCTGCACCGGGAAAGGTGGAGCGCCGCAGAATCCGTAGGTATAGGAACGGTCCATGTCGGAATGGGCCAGCAGAACCTGTCGGATGATGTTTCCTCCATAGGTGACGCGGCGCACTGCCCCGACCTGATCTCCAGCCTTGCCGTGTTCGATGATGGTCTCGCTCTCGACGCCTGCCCAAGCATAGTGATCGAACGGGCGAATCACCGCCCACACTTCATCAGCCGGGTGATAGAGCATGACGCTGTAGTAGGATTTTGCCATTGTTAAAAAAACTCCGCCGCCCTTGACTGCCCTACTCCTTGCATCTCGGCGTAAGGTACGGCGATCCGTTTCTTGCGGCGCAATTTTCGCGCAATCGCGCTCCGGCGGCCGACCGGATGCAGAGTCCTCTTTGCGCGCACGCCGCGACGGGTGCGGCAGGCCTGTGCCAGGGGGCGAAAAGGTTGATCTCGGCGGATTATCTGACTAAAGTCAGAGAATGGAGGCGGAGCAAGTGCGCCGCGTGCGCAGCTTCAATCGCGCGGTCAGTCAGCGGATCGGCGCGCTCAAGGACCATTTTCTCGATCGCGACCGTCCGCTCGGCGAAGCGCGGCTCCTCTACGAGATCGGCCGCGCCGGCGCGGAAGTGCGCGATTTACGCGCGAGACTGGAGCTGGATTCCGGTTACGTCAGCCGCCTCTTGCGCTCGCTCGAGCGTCAACGGCTGGTGCAAGCGCAACCGGCGGCGAACGACGGCCGGGTTCGTTGGGTGAGGTTGACCCGCGCCGGGTTGCGCGAGCTGAGAGAGCTTGATCGTCGTGCCGACGCGCTGGCCAAATCCGTTCTGGCCCCGCTCAGCGTTGCGCAAAGGGATCGCTTGATCGCGGCGATGGCGGAGATCGAGCGACTGATGCGCGCATCCGCCGTTCAAATAACGGCGGAAGCGCCGGACAGCGCCGATGCGCGTCTGTGTCTCGAACAATACTTTCGCGAGCTGGGCAACCGCTTCAAAACCGGATTTGACCCGGCAAAGAGCATCCCCGCGAACGCCGATGAACTGACGCCTCCGGCTGGCGTCTTTGTCGTCGCCCGCCTCGGCGGAAAGCCAATCGGTTGCGGCGCGTTCAGAGCGAAAGATCGAACTATCGGCGAAGTCAAGCGCATGTGGGTCACTGCCGATGCGCGCGGTCTCGGCGTCGGTCGACGCATTCTCGAAACGCTGGAAGCGCGTGCACGAGAATTTGGCGTGAGCACGCTCAGGCTCGAGACCAACCGGACGCTCAAAGAAGCGCAGGCGTTGTATCGCAAGTGCGGATATGTTGAAGTCGAGCCCTTCAACGATGAGCCGTATGCGCATCACTGGTTCGAAAAAGCCCGAATATGACGATCTGGATGCGCGAACGATTGAGCTGGCGCACGACCGCCGAGCGGGCGCACGCGCTGTCATCCGGCCGAGATAAATGGATGCCACGCTATTCGGTCGGCGTCGAAGCCCCGCGCTGATGGGGAGCGATCATGATAACCGTGCCAGAGCTCGCGGCTGACGCACTTGGCACTTTTCTCGCGAACTACATGCAACGGCGGTATGGCGCGACCGAAACCCGCCTGGTCGAGCTGGTTCCCTCGATTGCACGTGTCGCGCTGGAATGCATCGGCAATAGCGACGCGCTCTACCACAACGTCGAGCACACAATGTTGGTCACGCTCGCAGGCCATGACATTTTGCGCGGCCGGGCCTTGCATGCCCACATGCCGCCGGAGGATTACGCGCATCTCATCCTTGCATGCGTGACGCACGACATCGGCTATGTGCGCGGCATTTTCCTGCAGGACGATGAAAACGGGTTTCTGATCGACGCCGCCGGCCACAAGGCCAAGCTGCCGCGCGGAGCCTCGGATGCGGCGCTGCTGCCGTATCACGTCGATCGTTCCAAGCTTTACGTCATGGAGCGCCTCCAAGGCATCGAGCAGCTTGATGCTGCCCGCATCGCGCGCGCGGTCGAGGGCTCTCGCTTCCCCAGCAGCATGCCTGCGGAGGTCGAACGCATCGACGAGGAGGCCGCGCTGCTGCGGGCCGCCGACTTGATCGGGCAACTCGGCGATCCGCATTATATCCGCAAGGCCAACGCGCTCTATCACGAGTTCGAGGAAGCGGGCCTCAACCGCCAGCTCGGCTACGACAACCCCGCCGACCTCGTCCACAAGTATCCACAGTTCTATTGGAACAGCGTGGCACCATACATTCGATCCGCCATTCGCTATCTCCACGTCACGGCGAACGGCCGGCAATGGATCGCCAATCTCTACTCCAATGTTTTTCGCGCCGAACGCGACATCGCACTCGGGGGACCGCAGCAATGATGTCGCGCGGCTGTGCCCGAACCCCGCCGACGACCAACCTCGCCTAAATCACCCGTCTGACGGATGCGCTAGCCTATCAACATCGTCCTCTCATGGTTCCTGTTTCCTGCGGACCGCCGTCCGAGGGGCAGAACCCGGCAAGATTGCACAAATCCCAGCAATCGGGATCAAGCGAGTTCTGCTGCGACGCACAGATGTGTCGCGCAATGAAGTGCGCTCGGCACTTCAAAGCGACGACAGAAGGAGACTAGTCATGACCATCTGGAAGAAACCTCTGGCTGTGCTCGCCCTGGGGCTCGCGGTAACGGCGCTGGCTTCGCCTAGCTACGCCCAAAGAGCCGGCCGCGACGTCAGCGCGGCCCGCGCGGCCGCGCTGCACGCCTGCAGCGGCTTCGCCGACGAGTGGGGCTATGCCTATCGGGCCTGCATGGCCGAGCATGGTCAAGCCGAATAACCGGCAAGCGCATCAGTGAATTGATCGCAAACCCGTCGTCGCCGCGATGAACAGGTCCGCGGCGGCGACCTCCGGTGCGTGGTTGCACGCAAAAGTGCGACCTGCCCTCGAGAGCGCGGTCCGCTTCGCTCGACCGTGCTCTTTTGGTCACGCGTGACCGGATGACATCGAAGCCCACTTTGAGCAGCCGGTCATGGAGGCGCGGCTCAAAGTGGGTTCTCGACGTTCGTCTTTCGATGTTTCGCTTTCTGCCGGATCGGTGAACTTCGCCTCGATCACGGCGTTGGATCGAGCGCTTTGCCGATCCAGCCGGGCAACTCAGCCTCGTCATTCATCCGTTTCACGTCGAGGGCACTTCTCGACTCGAGCAGACACAACCATTCCGCAGGCGTCAACGCGAAGCGGATATGGCGCACAGGCGCGCCTTTCGAGACATACTCACGAGACATTTCGATCGCTCGCCGCCGCGCCGCAACCAGCCCTGAGAAAAACTAGGCCAGGGTGGAGAAAAGATGCTTTGCGCGCAGCGCCGATTCCTACTTTTCCTGGCCGCAAATTCATATCCCCGGGAGTTGTCGGTCATGCCGGATGTCGTCGTACTTGGATTCCCGCGCAGCACCTTCGTCCATATCGCGCGACTGGTGCTCACCCACAAACAGGTTCCATACACATTCCGGGATCTCGAACCCGAAATGGGGTCGGCCACGCATCTTGCGCTGCATCCATTCAATCGCGTCCCGATCCTGCAGCACGGCGACTTCACGCTGTACGAAACCGGCGCGATTGCCGCCTACGTCGACGAAGCGTTCGACGGCCCAGCGCTGCAGCCCAAGGACGTGCGCGCACGCGCGCGCATGAACCAGTGGATCAGCGCCGTCAACTCCTACTACTACCCCTACATGATCTATCACGTGTCCCATGAATGGCGCGTATTTCCCGAGCTCGGCATCCCGTCGGACGAGAAGGTCGTCGCGCACGCGCTTCCGAAGATCGAGGTGGGCCTCGAGGTCTTGGAACGCGAGCTCGGACACGGGAAGGATTATTTGTTGGGGTCCCATCTCACGCTGGCCGACTTCTACGTGCTGCCGAGCACGTACGCCTTCGGACTGACCAAGGAAGGCCAGGCCATGTATCCGAAATACCCGGCCTTCTGCCGATGGCGAGAAAGGATGGAGGCACATCCGACCGTGCGAAAGTTTCGCGCCGCGTTGCCGCCGCACGCTCCCATCGAGCATGCGCGGCAATGGGCGGTTTCGCATCGGCCCAAATACTGATCGGCAGACGGCGGCGTTCGGACGCAAATGGAGGATCGCATGAAATGGATCACGCGCGAGCACGTCAAGGTCGACCGGGTCGCCTGCCCATGGCTCATCAAGAAATTCGTCGACAGGGACGCGGAGTTCATTTTCGTCCAGCCCGACAAGGTGGTGGACGAGGTTAAACGCCTCAACGCTATCCCCTACGACGTGAAAAACGTCGAATTGGGGCATCACGGCAAGGAGTGTTCATTCGAGGCGATCCTGAAAAAGTACAAGTTGAGCGATGACCCCGCGCTCGTGCTGCTGGGCAAGATCGTCAACGGTGCCGACACCGACAATAGCCTCTATCAGCAACCCGAAGCGCCGGGCCTTAAAGCCATCGCGGAAGGCTTCCGGCATCTCGGCTTCAAGGACGATCATGCGCTCAATGCCGCCGAGTGGATCGTCTACGACGCGCTTTACGCTTACTGCGGGGAGATGGTGCGGCAAGGCAAGCACAACGGCGATTTCGTTCCTTAGATCAGATCCACCAACGCGATGACGCAGGTCGGCCGTCGGTCAACCCCGACGCAAGGCGACCCGACCACCGCATCCACTCCGTTGAGCCCCCTCGGCGCGCCGGTGAGCGATCGAAAGGAGACCCATCACATGCGTCCCTCTCACCCAACTATTTTGCTGGCGGGTAGCCTCGTCGTGTTCAGCGCGATGCAAGCCCTCGCCGATCAGCTCTGCAAGCCGGTTTTGTCGTTACGGGACGTTCGCGTTTCCGAGGCGCGGAGCATGCAAAGGACATGGACCGGCGTCCTTTTTGCCGATGCATCGCCTTGTTCGACTACGTCTGGCCCATTCGAGATCGAATTCACCCGCCTCAAGGAGACCGCGCCTGATTTGCGTTTCACGGAGCGATTCACGTGGACTTCGGGGCGATCCGAGGTGTCGATCGACATGTGGTGGGACGAGTGGATGGAGGACTATCGGATTGCCCGCATCGCGTCGTGCCCATGTCGCGACTAGCGCCCCTTTCGCCGATTTTGCGCTTGCCGGCCGATTCACCAGCGCCTTGCGAGGTACTCCTCCACACATGCCGCCGATGCCTTGGCGTAAGTACCGCGGCGGCTGACCACCGAGCCGGTGAGGCGGCGTAGCGCAAGCGCCATCTCCGCGGCCTTTGCCACTACCGCGATGCCGTTGAGCACCAGCGCGCCGTCGATAATGAATGGGCGCTCGCGCGCAAACAGCAGCATCGGCAGGCCGCCTGCCGGGATGATGACCTCCGCCCCCGCCGCGACCAGCGGACGGACCTGTTCCACGAAATCGGCGCGGACCTGGGCGTAGCTTGCATCGTCGGTGAAGGCGCGCATGAAACCAGTGAGGTCCGCGTGAATCGCCCGCACGCCCGTGACGCGCTGCTCGAGGCCGTGTGCTCGCACCTGCCGCTCATGCCAGTCGATGAAGACCGGATCGATGGTCACGAGACCAAGTTGGCGCCCCATGCTCAATGCCGCAAGCAGTGTCGCTTCGCCGAGACCAATCACGGGGATGTCGACCGCACCGCGGATTTCCAACAGGCCGGGTTCCTGGAAGTGACCGATGACGAAGGCGTCGTATCCTGCGCGCTCCGCGTCCAGGGCATTGCGGATGGTCTGCGCCGCGCAGCGGAATTCCGTCAGCGGATGGAAGAGGTGGTCGGGAGGATCGAGGCCATGGACCTCGAACCGGATGCCGGGACTGGCGGCTGCGTCGAGCAGCGCCTGCAGCCGCTCGATGTAGGGCGCCTGCTCGATCGGATGGACGAAGCTCTGATACCACAGCCGGGCGGGACGGGAAGGTTCGGCCATACGCTATCCCCCAGCATCAACACTGCGCCTGGGCGACGCTCTTTGTCCCATCGCCCACACACGCTGCGGAAGATTAGGCAATCGTTCAAATTGGGAAAAGAGCATCATCGGCGGCGCGAACAGCAAAAGTCGCAGCGGCTCAAACCAAGACGAATTTTCTCTCCGTTCGTCCTCGCGAAAGCCGGGACCCAGCCCTCGCCTGGATTCCCAGCATAAGCGCGTTCACGCGCGTCTTCGACGCGCTTTGCGCGGGAATGAGCGGGTGAGATGCTCCGAAGAACTCAGCCCGAGTCCATCTCTTCCGCGATGCCCGCTTGGCGGACACTCGAGGGCTGCGCTCGCGCCCGTCGCGGTCACAGCGCGGCTCCCGCCTCCGGCGTCAATTTGTCGACGCGGCGAAGTTGCGGGAACGCCCACATCCAGATCAGCATCACCACGATCGCGCCTAAGCCGCCGATCAGCGCGGACGGCACCGCGCCCAGCGCCGCCGCGACGGCGCCGGCGCGAAATTCGCCGAGCGAGCCCGAGGAACCCGTGAACATCGAGTTGACCGCCAGCACCCGGCCCAGCATGTCATAGGGGGTGCGCAACTGCACCAGCGACTGGCGGATGACGACGCTGATCGCGTCGGAGGCGCCGTAGATCACGAGCGCGAGGAACGACAGCGCGACCGAGGTCGACAGTCCGAAAGCGAGGCTCGCCAGCCCGAACGTTCCGACCGCGGCAAACATGATGCGTCCGGCGCTGCCGCCGATGGCGCGGCGCGCTAGCACGACCGAGGTGGCGAGCGCCCCGACCGCCGGCGCCGAGCGCAACAGGCCGAGCGCCCACGGCCCGGCCTGCAGGATGTCGCGGGCGTAGATCGGCAACAGCGCGGTCACCCCGCCGAGCAGAACGGCGAACAGGTCGAGCGAGATCGCGCCCAACAGGATGGGACGGCTGCGAATATAGCGAAAGCCGGCGAACAGCGTCTCCAGGTTGATCGGTTTGCGCTCGTCGCTGCGCCGCGTCACGTGGACGAGGCTGATCAGCACGCTCGCCGCGATGAAGACCGCGGTGCAGGTCGCGTAGACCCCGGTGGGGCTGAGCATATACAACAGCCCGCCGAGCGAGGGCCCGCAGATGACGGCGGTCTGCTGCGCGCTCACCGAGGCGGCGATCGCGCGCGGCAACAGCGTCACCGGCACGATGCCGGGCAGCAGCGCGTG
Source organism: Pseudomonadota bacterium (assembly GCA_046725125.1). GTDB lineage: Bacteria > Pseudomonadota > Alphaproteobacteria > Rhizobiales > Xanthobacteraceae > VAZQ01. Next base: position 9,651 of record JBKOXY010000439.1, read on the forward strand.
GATACTCGGCATTTCGAACGCGCGCGCGGTGCCCGACACGAACAGGATGGCCAGCATGGCGTCGCGGGTGAGCGAGCCGCGCGCGGTGCCGAGCGCAAGCGCGAGCGCCGCCAGCGCTTTGCCCACCTGACAGGTAGCGACGACGATGCGCCGATCGAAGCGGTCGGCGACCTGCCCGATCACAATCGACAATGCCACCAGCGGCACGAATTGCACCAGCCCGACCAGGCCGAGGTCGAACGGATCGTTGGTGAGCTCGTAGATCTGCCAGCCTACCGCTACCCCCTGCATCATGTAGGCGCCGTTGGTGAAGGTGCGCGCGCACCAGAACAGCACGAACGAACGGTGGCGCGTCAACGAGGCGGCGGCGGGCTCGGGCATGGGGTGCGGGCTAGAGTGGAATGGCGAGCAATGTGTCGATCAGCCGGCTGTCGAGGATCACGATCTTCTCGGCAAAACGAGCCTCGCCGTCGTCGAGCACGATATGGTCGTGATAGCGGCCAGTGGCGAACAGCGTGGTTTCGCCGCTATGCATGATCCGGGCAACGATGAAGCTCGTCTGCGCCCGCACGGCGCTGCCCTCGGCGGGAGCGATCAGCGGCACGCCGATCACGTGGCGATAGCGCTGGGCCTCGTAGACGTTGGCCTCGCGCAGCGAGCGCACGCGGTCGCGCAGCATGGCGCGCGAGGTCGCATAGATCATGCCGAGCGGCAGGCCGCGCTCGAAATTCTCCGCCGTGGTGACGCGGTAGCGGCCCTGCTCGGTGAAGAAATCCGGCCACGCTTCGAGCTTGTCATCGTCGATCGCCTGGACATAGCGGGTGTTGAGGTCTTCGACCGTGAGCTTGAGCTCGATGTTCATGTCAACCTGGACCGCCACCACGGACGCCGACGGCGCCGCTCGCGCCGCTCGGGCCCTCTCGCGCACCGAATTCGGGCTCTAACGATGGTTACGCTTGCAGCTGAACATCTCAGCGCATTGTGATTCCGAATACTAGAGCGTGGACTCACAAAAGGCGCGCAGCCTGATCTTGCTGAAAGTCCGCGATCGGGGGCAAACTGCGACGAACGGTCTGATTGCGTTCTACGCGGTGGCACTGGCCAACTGCGGCCAATCAATCCCTGAGCCGATCGAAGCACTATGCTGCGTGGCCTGATTGCCTTTTGCCTGTTGCGACGGCCGCTCGTGCTGGTCGCGTTCGCGGCATTTCTCGGGCTAGGCTTTGCGGCCTTCACCACACTCAACATCGAGGCCTATCCCGATCCTGCGCCTCCGATAGTCGAGATAATCGCGCAGCGGCCAGGCCAGTCGCCCGAGGAGATGGAACGTTACGTCACGATCCCGATCGAGATCGCGGTCGCCAGCACGCCTGGGCTCAGATACATCCGCTCCAACACTGTCTACGCGCTCAGTTTCATTCGGCTGCAGTTCGAATACGGCCGCGACTACCACTTCGCACGCCAGCAGACAATAAATCGCTTGCGGGAGGCCGACCTGCCGCAGGGCGTGCAGCCGGTGATCTCGCCAGCCGGCACCATCAGCGAGATCTTCCGCTACGAGCTCAAAGGGCCGCCCGACATGGACGTGATGCAGCTCAAGACGCTGCAGGACTGGGTGGTGGAGCGGAGGCTGCGCATCGTGCCGGGAGTATCCGACGTGCTGGTGCTCGGCGGCAAAACCAAGGAGTTTCAGGCCGAGATCGACCTCACTCGCATGCGGGCCTTCGGAGTTTCCATACCGCAGATCATCAACGCGATCGCCACCAACAACGCCAATGTCGGCGGCCGTACGATCGCGATGGGCGAACAGGCGGTCAATGTCCGCGGCGTCGGCATTGTGAGATCGCTGGAAGATATCGGCAATATCGTGCTGACCCAGCAGAGCGGCGTTCCGGTGCTGGTCTCCGATGTTGCCAAAATGCAGATCGGCTTTACGCCGCGGCTGGGCATCGCCGGGCGCGACGACACGACCGACATCGTGACCGGCATCGTCCTGATGCAGAAGTTCGAGCGCACGATGGACGTGGTGAAGCGCGTGCGAGAGGCGGTGGCACGGCTCAATACCGACGGCACGTTGCCGCCCGGTGTGCATATCGACTCCTTCTACGACCGCGGCGACCTCGTTGCGATCACCGTGCGGACGGTCCTTAACAACATGCTGTTCGGCGTGGTGCTGATCTTTCTCATTCAATGGATCTTCCTTGGCGATCTGCGCTCCGCACTGATCGTATCGGCGACTATCCCGGCGGCGTTGTTCCTCGCCGTCATCATCACGGTCCTGCGCGGAGAGTCCGCCAATCTGCTGTCGATCGGCGCGATTGACCTCGGCATCATTGTCGATGCCACCGTCATCATGGTGGAGAACATCTTTCGCCATCTCGCGCAAGCCGTGCGCCGCGAAGTCGCCGATCCCGAGACACGGCTGTCGGAGAAATTGCGCCGCATCTTGGCAGCGGCGGTCGAGGTCGACCGGCCGATTTTCTTCTCGGTGATCATTACGATCGCAGCGTTCCTGCCGCTGTTCACCATGCAGGGCGTGGAAGGCCAGATATTCGGTCCGATGTCGCGCACCTACGCCTATGCCTTGCTGGGCGCGGTCATTGCCACCTTCACCGTGACTCCAGTGCTGTCCTCGCTGCTGCTGCCTGCGAGAGTGAACGAGATCGAGACGTTTCTGGTTCGCCAGATCCGCGAAGTTTATCAGTTCGTTCTGCCGCTCGCCGTGCGTCACTACCGTCTGTCGGCCACGATCGCGTTGGCATTTCTTGCAATCTGCGGGCTCCTCGGCGCTAGGCTAGGCACCGAGTTTTTGCCGAAGCTCGAAGAGGGCAACCTGTGGATTCGCGGGGTGATGCCGCCAACGATCACGCTGGAAGGCGGGATGGAGACCGTTACGCGCATTCGCAATATCATCCGGAGCTACGATCCGGTGCGGACGGTATTTTCCGAGCAGGGTCGCGGTGAGGACGGCACCGATCCCGACGGTTCCTTTCTTGCCGAATTCTTCGTGCCTTTGAAGCCACTCGACCAATGGCCCCGGGGTCTGACCAAGCAGAAATTGATTGCGCAGATGAGCGAACGGCTCAATCGCGAGATCGTCGGCGTCGATTTCAATTTCTCGCAATACATTCAGGACAACATCGAAGAGGCGGTGTCCGGGGTAAAGGGCGAAAATTCGGTGAAGATTTTCGGACGTGATCTCGCCGAGCTGGAACGCTTGTCTCGATCGGTCAAGACTGAAATCGGGCAAGTGCCAGGTGTAAGAGACCCAGCGGTCTTCAACCTAATCGGCCAGCCGAATTTGGTCATCCGAATAGACCGCGCGAAGGCGGCGCGTTATGGCATCTCGGTCGGTGACGTCAACGCCGTCGTGCAAGCCGCCATCGGCGGACAAGAAATCACCCGCGTCTACGAAGGCGAGATGAATTTCGCGTTGACCGTCCGACTGGCTCCGCGCTATCGCGATGACGTCGGTGCCATCCGCACCGTGCCGGTCGCGGTACCGGGTGGCGATCCGAAATTGCCCACCACCTATATCGCGTTGAACGACGTCGCGGAGGTGAAACTCGACAGCGGGGCGTCCTACATCTATCGCGAGAACACCCAACGGTTCGTACCGCTGAAATACAGCGTGCGTGGGCGCGACCTAGGGTCCACCGTCGCCCAAGCACAACGCCGCCTTGCCCAGACCGTGCCGCTGCCGCCGGGCTACAGGATGGAATGGACTGGAGAATACGGCGCACTGGTGGAGGCCAAGAATCGGCTGGCATTCATCGTGCCGCTGAGCCTGTTGCTGATAATGATGCTGCTATATGGCCTGTTCAATTCCATACGGGACGGTGTGATCGCGCTCTCCGGGATTCCGTTTGCGGCCGCCGGAGGAATTTTGGGACTCTACGTTGCCGGCCTCAATGCCAGCGTCTCGGCCGCGGTTGGATTCATCTCGCTGTTCGGTGTGTCCGCGATGGACGGCATCCTGCTCGTGTCTTACATCCGCCGCGCTCTCGAAGACGGACTAGGCACCGAGCAGGCGATCATCAGTGCCGGCAAATCCCGGATGCGGCAGGTCTTCATGACCGGATTTTCTGCGTGTATCGGACTTCTTCCGGCCGCGATCTCAACTGGCATCGGCTCCCAGGTGCAGCAGCCGCTGGCCTGCGTGATTGTGGGCGGCATGTTGCTGTCGCCGATTTGCAGCCTGCTCGTAATCCCGACGCTCTCCCGGCTGCTTATGCCGACGATCGAGGGAACGGACGCAGGGCGCGCCTCCTACACAGCCGAGGGCTGACCGGCCGTTCGCGGCGTGCCGGCACGCGGCGGGCACGCGGCGTTCCGCTTCGCGTATCACCGTCGACGGGTTCAGCATCCAGGAGGCGCGCAGCGACGCATCAAGAGCTAGTCTTTCAGGCCAGCCTTCCGGAGCCCCTCGAGAAAGCGCGACCGATCGGCAGGGTCCGCGTAGACCGTGTTGTCTGCAACATGGGCGCTCGAGAGGTCGGGCTGCATCGTGAGCGTATGCGCCAGGGCCTCCCGCGCCTCGTCGATTCTGCCGAGCAATCCCAACGACACGGTCATCAGCCGCCAAGCGCCGGCGTGGTGCGGATGCAATGCCGCCGTGGCGCGGCACACCGCGATGGTCTCTTCGTACTTTTTGAGCGCGAACAGCGCCATGTACTGCACGATGGGCGCATAGATCGCCAGAAACGGATCGCGCGGGCTTAGTCGGTGTGCTTGCTCCAACGCCTGCAGCCCGCGTTCCGGCTGGCCGCCGACTGCCATGGCATATCCGAGCCCGGCGTGGCCGAGCGCAAAGCTGGGAGTGAGCTCGATCGATTGCGACAGATGCCGGAGCGCGAGCTCGGGACGCCGCCGACGCGCGTGACCGAGTCCGACCACAAGGTGGCCCCAAGGGTCCTCATCGTCGAGCATCACGGCCGTCGTGCCGGCGGCGAGCGCCTGGTCGGTGAATTCACCGATCGGCCGGCGGGTGTCCAAGTTGAACATGGTCACATAGGTCCAGCCCAACAGCGCATGCGCATGGGCGTAGTCGGCATCGAGGGCAATGGCCCGCTGCAGCAGCTCCTGTGCTCGTCCATGCTCTTGCGTGCTCATGCGCCACATGTGCGGCACCGCCTGCATGACCAAATCCCATGCGTCGATGCTCTGCGGCGGCTTTCTGCGCACGCGCGCCGCCTCGGCCACGAGAATCTGCGGCCCGACCGAGCCGATGACCCGAGTGGTGATGTCGTCCTGAAGCGCGAAGATATCGGCCAGTTCGCAATCGTATTTCTCAGCCCATAGATGATTGCCGTTGGCGGCGTCGATCAATTGGCTCGTGACACGAACGCGATTGTCGGCTTTGCGCACGCTGCCCTCGAGGACGTACCTCACGCCCAGCTGGGTGGCCACGTCGCGCACGTCGATGGCCTGGCTCTTGTAGGTGAACGTGGAGTTGCGGGCGATGACGAAGAACCATCGCTGTCGGGAGAGACCCGTGATGATGTCTTCGGTGAGACCATCCGCAAAATATTCCTGGTCCGGATCGCGGCTCATGTTTTGGAAGGGGAGTACGGCGATCGAAGGCTTATCCGGGAGCGGCAGCGGCTCTGCATCCGGCACGAGTTTGGCTGCCTCGTGCGCCGCCGCCGGCGTTGAGGGCGGTTGATCGCCCGCGCCGGCAGCCGGCGCAGAACCGGCCTCGTCGACGTCCCCGACGAAGCGAAACCCGCGCTTGTGCAGCGTGCGGATGAAGCTCTGGTCATTGCCGCTGTCTCCCAGCACCCGCCGCGCCGCGCTGATGCGGGAGCTCAGCGCCGCGTCCGAAATGATGCGGCCCTGCCAAATCGCGTCGACCAATTCGTCCTTGCTGACGATGCGATCCCGGTTGCGGACGAGATGCACGAGCAAATCGAAAACCTGCGGCTCGATATGAACGATTGCGCCGGCGCGGCGCAACTCGTGGCGCGCGATATCAATCTCGAAATCGGCGAAGCGGAAGTGCAAAGCAGCCCCCGTTGCTGAGACGGCTTCTCGTCGCCGCCAGGCGGTGACCTGCCAAATAGTCATCGGCGGCGACTGGAACGGTTGCACTATACCATATGCAGAAAATCTTCAGGGAATCTCCACAGAGATTCAAGACGGGCGCGAGTTCGGCATCAAGTCTGTCATCTCGTCCGCGGCTAAGCGTCCGGCCGTGCCTGCGGCACCCATTGAACCACCGATTCACAGCTAACGCGCATCTGCGCTGAGGCCAAATCTTCGAAAGGACTACAACCATGGCTATTAAGGCCAGCTTTTTCCCGACCGCCGGCTTGTTGTCGGTGTTCGGCGACAACCTCGATGACTTCATCACGATCAGCCGCGACGCGGCTGGTCAAATTTTCGTCAACAGCGGTAACGTCTCCATCACGATCACGGGCGGGACACCGACGGTCGCCAACACCGCGTTAATCCAGGTGTTCGGCCAGGGCGGCAACGACACGATCACGCTCGACGAATCCAACGGCGCGCTGCCCGCCGCCCAGCTCTTCGGCGGCGCCGGCAATGACGTGCTGACCGGCGGCTCGGGCGCGGATCTGCTGTTCGGCGGCGCGGGCAACGACACCCTCTTGGGCAAAGGCGGCGTCGACCAGCTGTTCGGCGGCGCGGGCAACGACGTGCTGACCGGCGGCGATGGCGACGACCAGGTGTTCGGC
>JBKOXY010000364.1:0-6444 GCA_046725125.1 Pseudomonadota bacterium
GAAGCCGATATCCTTGAAGATGTCGGCGTTCTCCGCCCAGGTGATCACCGTGCGCGGGCTCATCACGGTCGAAATGTCGCCGTTCATGAAGGCGTTGCGCGTGAGGTCGGCGACCCGCACCATCTTGTTGACGATGTCGCGACCCTGGTCGGTGCGATAGTGCTTGGCCTTGGCGAGCACAATGTCGACCTCGTTGTCGTGCGGCAGATAATTGAGCGTGGTGACGATCGACCAGCGGTCCATCTGCGCCTGGTTGATCTGCTGCGTGCCGTGATAGAGGCCGGAGGTATCGCCAAGCCCGACCGTGTTCGCGGTCGCGAACAGACGGAAGGCCGGATGCGGCCTGATGACACGGCTCTGGTCGAGCAAGGTCAGCCGTCCGGAGGATTCCAGCACCCGCTGAATCACGAACATCACGTCGGGACGACCCGCATCGTATTCGTCGAAACACAGGGCGACGTTGTGCTGGTAGGCCCACGGCAGAATGCCGTCGCGGAACTCGGTCACCTGCAGGCCGTCGCGGATGACGATGGCGTCCTTGCCGATCAGATCGATACGGCTGATGTGGCTGTCGAGGTTGACGCGCACGCACGGCCAGTTGAGGCGGGCCGCCACCTGCTCGACGTGGGTTGATTTGCCGGTGCCGTGGTAACCGGTGACGATGACCCGACGATTGTGCGCGAAGCCGGCGAGGATGGCGAGCGTCGTCGGCTTGTCGAACCGGTAGTCGGCATCGATGTCCGGGACATGCTCATCGGCCTCCGAATAGGCCGGCACCTCCATATCGCTGTCGAAACCGAAGAGCTGGCGGATCGACACCTTCATGTCGGGGAGGCTGGCGACCTCGTGCGTTGCGGCGGTCATTGCTCCTCCGTGGTCTCGGAAACGACCGAGACCCGTTTCGGTCGATGGAATGCGGCGCGGATTCGGCCGCGAATTTAGCAGAAAGCCGGTAGGCCGCGAAAGGCGGCGTGTCGTTGGCTGAAAATCTCGTGATTTCAAGTAAGTATTGATCACTCCCGGGTCAATGGAGCGCGCCGGAGCGAGGTCACAACGCGCGGCCCCGCGGGCTTGGTTCACGTGGGCAGGCAGGGGCAATTTGGCGCGCTTGACCGTTGCGATAGCGAATAAATTTCGCCGCGGCCTTACGCGGAAATCCACGCCTTCATCTTGCGCTCGCCCCCGGCGGAGAAGCGCACGATCCGCGTACGCGCTTCGCAAACGGCCCAGCGCAACGCGATGATTCGATCGAAGATGGCGCCCCCGAGCGCTCCACCGAGGTGGCTTCGCCGCTCGCTCCAATCGAGACAAGGCCGGCACAGCGGACGCCGCCCGCGTTCGAGAGCGTCGATATCGATGCCGGCCTTGGCGAAAAACCGCCTGCCGCTTGCCGTCACGCGCAGCGCATCGCCCCCACCGGCGAGCAACCGGCGCTCCACGAACCGGTCGAACATTCGGACCGCCAGATCGCCTGCAAGATGGTCATAGCAGGAGCGCGCCTGGCGCAATTCGGGATCGCGCGGACCGGTGCGGATGCGGGTGTGGCCGGCACGGGCAGCCAGCGGAATCAGCCCTTCAAGCGCGCTCGCGACGTCCGCGTCGGCCAGACGGAAATAGCGGTGCCGCCCTTGGCGTTCGACCGCGACAAGCCCGGCGTTTTCAAGTTTGGCGAGATGCCCGCTGGCGGTCGAGAGCATGAGGCCCGCTTCCTGGGCAAGCTCGGTTGCCGTGAGCGCGGGACCGGCCATCAGCGCCATGAGCATGTTGGCACTGGCCGGATTGCCGATCAGCGCGGCGATGATCGAGATGTCGGGTCCTTCCTTCATAGTTTGATTATTTCCGAAGTGTGGTCGGGCGTCAAGATGAGAAAATGCGCCCTGGCATCACGACGGAGATGAGCAACCATGGCCAACAGGATCCACGACATCGGCATCGCGCGGCAGATCGGAACCTACAGCGACGCGGTCGAGGCGCCCGCGAACGCGCGCTGGCTCATCACCGCGGGCACGCCGGGCCTCGACGCCGGCGGGAAGGTGCCGCCCGATTTCGGCGCCCAGGCGGAACTGGCGTGGACCCACATCGTCACCATGCTCAAGCGCGCCGACATGTCGGTCCATGACCTCGTGAAGGTGACGCAATATCTGGTGCGTTCCTCCGACATCGCAGCCTACGCTGAGGTGCGCGCTCGCCATCTCGGCAGCGCGCGGCCGGCCTCGCTGCTGCTGATCGTCCCGGCTTTGGTGCAGCCCGAGTTCCTGTTGGAGATCGAGGCTTACGCTGCGAAAGCGTGACGCCATGACGATGCCGGCTGATTTCGCATTCCCCGCGGTCGACGAATCGTCTCCACGCTACGACGGCTGGCGCGTCACTGCGGTCTGCTTCGTGGTTGCCATGTTCTGCTGGGGATTCGGCCTCTACAGCCATGGCATCTATCTGGCGGAACTGCAGCGTCTCTTCGGTTGGTCGGCATCATTGATCTCCGGCGCCACCACCGCCTACTACCTGCTCACCGCCTCCTTAGTCGTATTCATCAGCGATGCGATCGTCCGGTTGGGACCGCGGCGGGTGTTTCTGCTCGGCACGTGTTGTCTCGGCAGCGCAGTCGCTCTGCTCGCTTTCATTGTCGCACCCTGGCAGCTCTACCTAGTCTATCTCATCATGGCGGTGGGATCGGCGGCGATGCACGTCGGCGCGATCACCAACGTTCTTGGCCTGTGGTTCGATCGCCAGCGCGGGCTTGCGATCAGCCTGGCGCTCAACGGCGCGAGCTCCGGCGGCATCTTCGTCGCGCCGACCCTCATCGTCGCGATTGCCGAGACCGGCTTCGCAGCCGCCATGGTCGGGGCAGCGACCATCATGGCGGCGATTCTCATCCCCGCCATCACCATCGGGATCGACCGGCCCCCGGTACGCACCGAAGCGACAGGCGTTTTCCTTCCGCACGGCGGATCGAGATCGGGAGCGGGTTCTGCCTTCGCACCACCTCGTTGGACGCGAGCGGAGGCGTTGCGAAGCCTCGCGTTCTGGAGTGTGGCGGGACCGTTCGCCCTAGCGCTGATGGCCCAGGTTGGTTTCTTCGTGCACCAGATCGCCTTCCTCGAACCGGCGATTGGGCGAACCCAGGCTGGATTGACGGTCGCCCTCCTGACCATCATGGCGATCGTCGGACGCCTCGCGGTCGGCGTGTCCGCGTTGCGCCTCGACCTTCGCCGCGTGACCGCGCTGTCGCTGGTGAGCCAAGCGGCGGCGCTGTTTGCGATGACGCAGACAACGAATGCTGCTGCCCTCTTCCTCGCCTGCGCGATATTCGGCCTGTCGGCCGGAAATCTGGTCTCGCTCCCCGCGCTGATCATTCAGCGCGAGTTCGAAGCGACCTCATTTGGCATGTTGGTCGGACTGTCCACCGCCATCGGCCAGTTCACATATGCGCTCGGCCCTGGCCTGCTCGGTATCGTTCGCGACGCGACCGGCGGCTACACCGCCGCACTCACGCTCTGCATGATGCTGGAGCTCGCCGCAGCAGGGACGATCCAGATGTCACGTCTCAGCGGAAGCCGATCGACTTGAGGTAATTGTAGGCCTGAATGATCTCGCGCAGCCGATCTTCGGAGGAGCGATCGCCGCCATTGGCGTCGGGATGATGGCGCTTGACCAGCGTCTTGAACCGGGTCTTGACCTCTTGGACCGAGGCGTCCGCCTCGAGGCCGAGCGCATCGAGCGCCTTGCGCTGGGCATTGCGCGCCGGGCGGAACTCCGACAGCCGCCGCTCTGAAGCACGCCGTGCACCGGCCAATCCGCCGAGCTCCCGGAACACGCCGAAGGGATCATCGGCCCCGGCGAATTCGGGGTGAAGGCGGGAGGAATTAGAACGCGACCTCGGCGGTCCGCCGTTCATCCCCATCTTCCAGGTCGGGCGATGCCCGATGACCGCCTCCTTCTGATAGCGGGCAATGTCCTCGGTGCTCATGCCGGCGAAGAAATTGTATGCATGGTTGTATTCGCGAACGTGGTCGAGGCAGAACCGCCAATATTCGCGCTCGCGCAGCCGCCCCTTGGGCGCGCGGTGGGTCGCGGGCGCCTTGCAATTCGGCCATTCGCAGGCTGGGCATTGGGCGCGCAGCCGACGATCTTTGTCGGGCTTGACCCGGATGCGGTCGAATAGGGGCGAGTCGCTTTTCATGACCGATCAGTATGCGCGCGTAGCGGAGCCATCTTCAAGTCTTGACAAGCGCGTTTGCGCGTTTTCGCGCCGTGACCCGGCATTGACCGGAGGGTGCGCCTCCCGCTATGCGGACACGATGGCAGGGCGCGATCTCATCGCGGAGAAGCTGACCAAGGCTTTCGCTCCCGCGAGCCTTGAGGTGGTGGACGAATCCCACCAGCACGCCGGGCATGCCGGACATCGCGAGGGCGGGGGGACTCATTTCAGGGTGTATATCGTGGCGGAAGCGTTCCGCGGAAAGAGCCGGCTCGAGCGCCACCGAATGATCAACGAAACACTTGCCGGTGAGCTCGCAGGCGGCGTCCACGCGCTCGCGATCCACGCCTCGGCGCCGGGCGAAGGTAGGGCGTGACGTCTGCGCGCCCCGCGGGCCTGGCGCCCATAGACAGGTCCCATGCTAGCGCCCGTGGAGGTGCGATCCGGTCGTCCGGGTCGCGGCCGGAGCATTGCGAATGGCCGCGATCTCGCGTTCCATCACATCGGCGTCGCGCCAGTCGGGCTTGCCGCCGGGAGCCCATACGGCGCGCAGCGTCCCCGCGGCATCCACCAGGAACTCCAGCCCGTCGCCTTGCCCCACGTCCTTGCCGCCAAACATCGCGAGCACCGTCGCAAGCTCGACATCGTCGGCGCGGCAGGCCGCTCCAGTCGCAACCTCCGCGACCGGGATCGCGATGGTGACGACACCGCGATCGTGAGCCGCTAGGTGCGCCGCGCGTGCCGCCGAAACGCGGCCCGCGATGACGAGGTGCGCGATGCGGCCGTGCAGGCGGTCGCGCGACACCGTCGAACCGTCGGGACAAGCGGCGGAGAAATCCGGCGCCCGGTAGCCGATATTGGTCACCTTGCCGGGCGCGCGACCGAGGCGGGCAGCGTCAGCGTTGGCGCGCACGAAATCGATCACGTTCCAGCGCGCCTGCTCGTCCAGCGCGAAGCCGAATGGAGGCATGACCTCGCGGATGCCGTTGGTGATCCACCAGTAGAAGTCGCCGTCGGTGTGGCTGTCGACGTGATCGGCGGTGAGGTCTGATGGCTTCACGCGCATGAAACGGCCGGCCGGACCGTCGCCGCGCCCCTCTCGTCCATGGCAGGAGGCGCAATGAGTCGCGAATAGATTCGCGCCTTGGACGATCGAGCTTGCCGAATACCCCGTCGGCGCAACGTAAAAGCTCGTCGGATAGGCCTCGACCGTGACCAAGGTCAAAGTCGGCACGAAATAGGCAACGCAGGCGATGGCCACGGTGGCGCCTGCCGCAATCAGCCACGGCGCCATCCGCGGGTGCGCGCGCCGCGCCCGCGTGCCGATGAGGATCAGTATTGCGCCGCAGAGCAAGCCGCCACCGATCGCCCACAGCGCCAGCGCGAGCGTGGCACGCAGCTCAGCATCGCCGAAGGCGGCATTGCTGTAGCGAACCGTAAACGGCCAGGTCGGCTGCAGCACATGCGCGCCCGGCGGCAGAGTCCCGAGCGCGCCGACAATGATGAGGATCGCGAGACCGAACGTCGCCTCCACCAGGCTGTTGCGAGCTAGCGCGCGCAGCGCCGTGCGGGCTGCGGCGGGCGCTCCATCCGCGCCCCGCTTGTGGGCGAGGGCCTGCCCGCAAGGCGGCGAGGAGATGGTGAGAGCGAGCCGCGGGGTCAGGCGCAGCCGATTGACCGCGGCAACCGCGACCATGGCGAAGAAGAGCGCGACCTTCGCGAGCAAAAGCCGGCCGTAGTCGGTGCCGATCAAAGCCGGCACGCTGCCGGCCAATATCCAGCCGTTGACGATGCCGGTGGCGATGAGCAGGCCGACGCTGATCAGGCCGAGCGTTGAGAATCGCAATGTGGCGTCACGCGCGAGCGCAAGCGAAATCTCCTCGCGCCTTGCCGCCGCCAGCAGTAGCGCGAGCGGCAACAGGCCACCGAGCCACGCCGACGCGGCGATCAGATGCAGCCCGTCGGCGGCGCGATGGAAGGTGCCGAGCCAACCGGCGGTCGCCGCGGCGTGACCGGAATGGACCAGTGCCGCGGCAAACGCGCTGGCGAGCAGCGCCGCGATCGCCCACCGCGGGAGATCCACATGCTTTGCCGAAATCCCACCCAAGGCTGCGGCAAGCAATGCCACCAGCACGAGCCGCGCGAGCCAATCATGTCCGAAGGTGGTGTGGAGAAGCACCGTCGACAGAATGCCATCGGAAAAAATCTCGCCCGGCGCGCGCTCGCTGATCTCCGCAGCGAGCAGC
>JBKOXY010000359.1:0-9951 GCA_046725125.1 Pseudomonadota bacterium
CTCGCCGGCATCCTCGGATGAGGCAAACCCGACCAGTACGGCGCGCGCGCAGTCGGGCTTTTTGAGGAGGCGCACGGTGATCTCGGTGACGACGCCGAGCAGTCCCTCCGAGCCGGTGATGATGCCGAGGAGATCGTAGCCGCCGGCGTCGAGATGCTTGCCGCCGACGCGGACGACCTCGCCCGTCATCAGCACCAGCTCGCAGCCGAGCAGGTTGTTGGTGGTCATGCCGTATTTGAGGCAATGCACGCCGCCGGAATTCTCCGCCACGTTGCCGCCGATGGTGCAGGCGATCTGCGAGGAGGGATCCGGCGCGTAGTAGAAACCGGCGTGCTCGACCGCTTCTGTCACGGCAAGATTGGTCACGCCCGGCTCGACCACGGCGAGGCGGTTGGCGAGGTCGATCTCGCGGATGCGGTTGAACTTGGCCATGCCGAGAAGGACGCCGTCGGTGAGCGGCAACGCGCCGCCCGAGAGCGAGGTGCCGGCCCCGCGCGGCACCACCTTGATGCCTTCGGCGTGGCAGAACGCGAGCACGCGGCTCACCTGCGCCGTGGTCTCGGGCAGCACGACGACCATGGGAAGCTGGCGATAGGCGGTCAGCCCATCGGACTCGTAGGGGCGCATCTCGCGCTCGGCGGCGATCACGCCCTCACCCGGCACGATGGCGCGAAGCGCCGCCACGATGCGCTCGCGGCGGGCGAGCACGGCTTGATCCGGCGCGGGCATTGCGAGCGACACGTGCGCGCTCCTCGGGCCGATTGCGGGCCGATCGCGACCCCTCTCGTTACGCCATCTTTATAGCGGCAACGCGCCCTGAAATCGCGCTGTTCCGCAAAAAAACTGCGCGCGTCACGGCAGCGGGACAAATTGTCCCTTTGGGCCGTTGACACCGCCGGCACTTAACGCCATTCGAACAGCGCGGCGATCACGATCGCAAGTCGGCTCGAGCCGACTTGCGCGTTTATGAGCGGCGGGTTTCGGGTCGATCCGGGACCGGCGCCGGGCCGGGGGCGGCGTCGATCGGAATTCCAAACAGGAGAAAAATGATGAAGACCTTGATGATTGCCGGGATTGTTGTTGCAGCTTCGACCGGCACGGCATTGGCGCAGGATGCCGCCGCTGGCGAGCAGGTGTTCAAGCGATTGTGCTCGCCCTGCCACGACATCGGGCCGGACGCCAAAGTCAAGCTCGGTCCCCCGCTCAACGGCGTCGACGGCCGCAAGGCCGGCACCTTCGAGGGCTTCAACTACTCTCCGGCCAACAAATCGTCCGGCCTCACTTGGAGCGAGGAAGCCTTCCCCAAATATATCCGCGCGCCGATGCAAGAGATGCCGGGGACCCGCATGGCATTCGTCGGCATCAAGAATGACAAGGACATTGCGGACCTGTGGGCCTACCTCAAGCAATTCGGGCCTGACGGGGCGAAGAAATGAAAACCGGCGGGCGCAATGCATCGCGCCCGCGCCCGCCCCATGATTGGTTCGACGCACAATTGCGATCACGCGCACGCAGACAGTGTAGACTTATCCGCGTTGCAACGCCGCCGAGCTGGCGTAGACTTGCGTAGACTTGTCTGCGGATGCCGCAGGTCCGCCGCGTCGTGAGAAGGGTCGAGCCATGCTCAAGGATGTCGTCGTCAACCTTTCCGGCCGCGGCCCGCGCGACTTTGCGGCCGACTATGCGACCTCGATCGCCGCAGCGTTCGGCGCCCGCATCGCCGGCGTCTCCTTTCTCTACGAGCCGGTGATTCCCGACGGCACGCTCGGAGGCATTCCCGTCGACCTGATCGAGCTCCAGCGCGAGGAAAACAGCAAGATCGCCAATGACGCGGTCAGCCGGTTCGAAGCGGGGGCGAAAAAGGCGGGAATTTCGGCGGAAACGCGTATCCTCGACGCGACGTTCGGGGGCGCCGCCACGCTGTTCGCCCAGATCGCGCGCCGCTTCGATCTCGCCGTGGTCGGTCAGGCGCAGCGCGAGGGCGGAGCGTCCGATGCGCTGCTGGTCGAGGGGGCGCTGTTCGAGTCCGGGCGTCCCATTGTCGTCGTGCCCTATATCCAGAAGCGCGGCATGACGCTCGAACGCGTGCTCGCGTGCTGGGACGGCGGGCGCACGGCGGCGCGCGCCATCGGCGACGCCATGCCGTTCCTCGAACGCGCCAAGGCGGTCGACATCGTCATCGTCGCCGAAGCGCACAAGAGCGACGAGATCAGCGGCGCCAATATGAGCGAGCACCTCACGCGCCACGGCGTTGCGGCCAGCCTGAAACGCATTGCCAAGGGCGATCTTGCGGTCGAAGACGTTCTCTTGTCCTACGCCGCCGACAGCGGCGCGGATTTCATTGTGATGGGTGGCTACGGGCATTCGCGCCTGCGCGAATTCATCCTCGGCGGCGTCACGCGCGGCATCCTGGCGTCGATGACCGTGCCGGTGATGATGTCGCACTGAGCGCCCTCCCGCCGCAAGCTTTTGACGGACTGTCATTTTTCGCCGAGGGAACTTCGCCGTCCCAACGGCGTTATCTGGCCGCCTTTCTCCCCCTGCTGTTGCGTCGTCCGAATCGCGTCAACCGTTGCTGGATCTGCTCGGTGGTCGGCCCAATGGACTATGCCCTCGCAGAAAGACCGAAAATGCAAGGTCTACGAATGGCCGGCGCATTCACGTTCGGAATCGAAGAGGAATATTTCCTGGTCGACGCCGAGACGAAGTCGCTCGCGCGCAACATGCCGCAGGCCTTCCTCGAGGCTGCCAAGGCTGCGGCCGACGGCCGAATCTCGCCCGAGTTCCTGCAGCCGCAGATCGAGGTGATCTCCTCGCCCCACGACAACATGGCGGACGCGCGCGCCGAACTGCGCGAGCTGCGCCAAACCATCGCCGCGGTGGCGGCCGAACACGGGCTTGCCATCCTCGCCGCCGGCACCCATCCGACCGCCGCCTGGCGCAGCGCCCAGCAGACCAATAAAGAGCGCTACGACAACGTCATGCACGACCTGCAGATGATCGGCCAGCGCGATCTCTTGTGCGGGCTGCACGTGCATGTGGAGCTGCCCGACCCGGATCAGCGGGTCGACGTGATGTATCGAATGCTGCCCTATCTGCCGCTGTTCCTCGCGCTCTCGACCTCCTCGCCGTTCTGGCAGTCGCGGCGCACGGGACTGAAGGGCTACCGGCTCGCCGCCTACGACGAGTTGCCGCGCACCGGCGTGCCGGAGTTGTTCCGCACCCGCGAGGAATTCGACGCCTATGTGGCCGCGCTCGTGCGCGCCCGCGTGATCGAGGATTCGAGCTACATCTGGTGGGCGATCCGCCCATCGCTCCTCAACCCCACGCTCGAGCTGCGCGCGCCCGATTCCTGCACGCTAGTCGAGGATGGGGTCGCCATTGCCGCGCTCTATCGCACGCTCGCGCGTCACCTCTATGTCAACCGTTGGCGCAATGCCGATCTCGACGCGGTCGCCCGTGCCATTATCGTCGAGAACAAGTGGCAGGCGCAGCGCTACGGGGTGCATGCCACCTTCGCCGCCGAGGATGGTGCAGTGACGGTTGCCGAGATGCTTGAACGCGTGATCTGCGACACCGCGGCCGACGCCGCAGCGCTCGGCTGCACCGCCGAGATCAACCGTTGCCGTGCCATCGTCGGCGCCGGCACGTCCGCCGACGCTCAGCTCGCCGTGTTCGAGGCCCACAAGCAAAACGGCAGCCGCGGCGCCGCGCTGCGTGCGGTCACCGACTGGATCGCAGCCGCCACGCTGCAGTGACATGGCAGGCAGCGCACGGGCGGCCCGCCGCGGAGCAAATCCGCGCGCGGGGCGCTTTCGTGTCCGCTAGGACGGCGCGCTCGGCTGCGGCATCACCGTCTGCACGACCAGTCCGCGCGCACGCGCGTCGATGACCCCGAGCGCGCGCAACGCAAACAGCGTGAGCATCTGGACCCGCGCGCGCGCTTTGGCAGGATCGTCAGGGGCGGCGGGCGCGCGCGAGCCGATGAGCCCCTCCACCAGGGCGCCGAGGAGCGCCGGCGCTGCCAGCGCAGCGTCCTGGTCGGGCAGGCGTCCGGCGTCGAGCGCCTTGCGAATGAGCTTTTCGAATTCGCCGATGAGCGCTTGCCGATAGGAGGCGCGCGCGCCGTCGATTTCGGGTTCGACCGGTTCGGCCATCAGCGCGAAGGCGAGGCGGCGCCGCTCGAGCGCGCGCGCCGCGAAGGCGGAGATCGCCGCCGCCAGCGCCGACAACGGCCCGGGCGCTGCTTTGGCCGCGCCTTCGAGCGCGGCCACCTCGCGCTCGCAAAGCGCCGCTACGAGCGCGGCGACGAGCTCGGTCTTGGAGGGGAAATAGCGATAGACCGTGCCGGTGGCGATGCCGGCACGCGCGGCGACCGGCGCAATCTGAACCGCCGCCATGCCGCCCTCCGCCGCGGTCTCGCAGGCCGCCGCCAGGATCGCATCGTGGCGGGCGGCGAGCTTGCGGACAACGTTTGCCGTTCGGCGGTAGGGCATCGCGAATCTCGGAAGCAAAAAAATGAAGCATGATTCATGAGGACGCAACTAGTGGTCCGATTCCGAAGTTCGTAAGCACTCGCAGCACGTTCAGATACGAACTTCGGAATCTAAGGACCACTAGCAACTCTATGATTCTAGTGCCCCTTTTGAACCCGAAGTTCGCGACCGCATTTGCCGCACAGTGTGCGCGAACTTCGGGCACTAGGCGCCGCCGTGGCCGCCCCTCCCCGGCGGTGGTATCGTCGCACGCAAAAACGGGGATGACAGCCGACGGGAGAAGACATGCGCGCATTGCGGTGGGTGCTGACCTTGGCCGTGCTCCTTGCGGGCGCAACGGCGCACGGCGCCGAGGCGGTGAAGATCCGTGCCAGTTGGATCGTGGCGCCGTCCGACTGGACGCCGCTCCTTCCGGAGAAGCCCGAGCTGATGAAGAACAACGGCAAGAGCTACGTCTTCGAGCCGATGCGCTTCCAAGGCACGCCCGCGGTCATCACGGCGCTGGCGAACAACGAGATCGAACTCGGCAACCTCGCCTTTTCCTCGCTCGCGCTCGCGATCGAGAATGCAGGGTTGGAGGATTTGCGTATCGTCGGCGATCAATTCAAGGACGGAACCGAAGGCCACTACAGCAACCAATTCTTCGTGCTCAGGGACAGCCCGATCCAGAAGGTCGAGGATCTCAAAGGCAAGATCGTCGCGACCAATGCGGCCGGCAGCGCCGTCGACATCGCCATGCGTGCCATGCTGCGCAAGCACGGGCTCGAGGACAAGCGCGACTATACCGTGGTGGAGGTGCCGTTCCCGACCATGAAGGCCATGCTCACCCAGAAAAAGGCCGATCTCGCCTCGTTCGTGGCACCGTTCTCGTTCGATCCGGAACTCAAGCAGATCGGGCGGCCGCTGTTCAGCCAGCGCGACGCGCTCGGCCCGACGCAGATGATCGTGTGGGTCGCGCGGGCGGGCTTCCTGCAGAAGAACCGCGCCGCCATGCTCGATTTCTTGGAGGATTCCCTGCGGGTCGTGCGCTGGTACCTCGATCCCAAGAATCACGACGAGGCCGTGCAGATCGCGGCGAGGATCACGAAACTGCGCCCGGAATTGTTCGCAGGCTGGCTCTTCACCAACAAGGAATATTCGCGCAGCCCGGATCTGCTGCCCGATCTGGCGGCGCTGCAGTCCAACATCGACGTGCAGCGCGACCTTGGATTCCTCAAGCGACCGATCGACGTGCAGACATACGCCGATCTGAGCATCGTGCGGGAGGCGGCACAGCGGCTGAAATGAGATGGAGTTCCGCTGGGCGGCGCGGCATCGCATTTGATGGATGACGGCCGCGAAAGCTGCTGCTGGTAAAGCCGCGCGCCGCGGACCGCAGTGCTTCACTTCCCCCTTGCGGAGAGCGGGGAGAGCGCTCGCAACGCGGGGCAATTCTCATCCGCCTGCTTGCGCCTTCTCGCGCGTGGCCGCGAGCGACATGGTCGGCGTGAGCGCCTCGGGATCGACCTTGAGGTGCAGGATCGCGGGCTTGCCGGATTTCTGCGCGGCCTCGAACGCCGGAAAGAAGTCCGCGGTCTTCTCCACCGTCGCGCCGTAGCCGCCGAACGCGCGAGCATAGGCCGCAAAATCCGGGTTCTTCAAGCCCGTCGCCACCACCCGGCCGGGATAGTGGCGCTCCTGGTGCATGCGGATGGTGCCGTACATGCCATTGTCGACGACGACGATGATCACCGGCAGGTCGTATTGCACGGCGGTTGCGAACTCCTGACCCGTCATCAGGAAATCGCCGTCGCCGGCAAAGGCGATGACCGTGCGCTCCGGCGCCAAACGCTTCATTCCGATGGCCGCGGGTACCCCATAGCCCATGGAGCCCGAGATCGGCGCGAGCTGCGTGCCGTAGCGGCGGTAGCGCGCGTAGCGGTGCACCCAGATGGAGAAATTGCCGGCGCCATTGCAGACCACCGCATCGGGGGCAAGTTTTTCGCGCAAGCCCGCGACGATCTCGCCGAGATTGACCGGGCCGGGCACCGTCGTCGGCTTGTCGGTCCAGGCGAGGAAGTCGGCGTGGGCGAGCGGAGTCTCGCTGCGCCAGCTCGGTTCGTTCGGCGGCTCGAGCCCTTCGAGCGCGGCGGCGAAGGCAGTCGGCGTGGCGTTGATCGCAAGCTGCGCGCGATAGACGCGACCGAGCTCTTCGACGCCGGGAAACACGTGCACGAGGGTTTGGCGCGGCCCCGGAATGTCGATGAGGGTGTAACCCTGCGAGGGCAACTCGCCCAGCCGCCCGCCGACGAGCAGGATGAGGTCGGCGCCCTTCACGCGCGCGAGAAGTTTTGGATTCGGTCCGATGCCGAGGTCGCCCGCGTAGCAGGGATGCACGGGATCGAACAGATGCGCGCGGCGGAAGGTGGTGGCGACCGGCAGCGCGAAGCGCTCCGCGAAGCGCGCGAGCGCGGCGCACGCGGCCGCCGACCACCGGCTGCCGCCCAGCAGCATGATCGGCCGCTCGGCCGCCCGCAGCAGCTTCTGCAGCCGGCTCATGTCGCTCGCGCCGGGCCAGATCTCGACCGGCTCGCAGGCCGGCGCGTCAGGTATGGCGACGCGCTCGACCAGCATGTCCTCCGGCAGCGCGACGACAACCGGGCCCGGCCGGCCGCCGGTCGCGGTGTAGAAGGCGCGCGAAATGAGCTCGGGGATACGGGTGGGATCGTCGATCTCGGTCGCCCATTTGGCGATCGATCCGAACACCGCGCGGTAATCGAGCTCCTGGAAGGCCTCGCGCTCGCGCATCTCGCGCGCAATCTGGCCGACGAACAGAATGAGCGGGGTCGAATCCTGCCGCGCGATATGCACTCCCGCCGCCGCATTGGTGGCGCCGGGCCCGCGCGTGACGAAGCAGATGCCGGGTCGCCCGGTCGCCTTGCCGCAGGCTTCCGCCATGATGGCGGCCCCGCCCTCCTGCCGGCAAACAGTGATGGCGATATCGCGGTCGTGGAAGGCGTCGAGCGCCGCGATATAGCTCTCGCCGGGCACGCAAAACGCGTGGCGCACCCCGTGAATGACGAGCTGGTCGATGAGAACTTCGCCGGCGGTCCTGGTGCCGTCGTTGGCGCGCATCACGCGTCTCCCATGGCTCACCGCTCGCTTTTACACCATGCCGCAGGCGCGCGCCGTGGGCAAAATCGTGCAGCCGCGGCAACCGGGGTACGGGGACGCCGCGCTCGATCAAGCAAATGGCAGCGATCATTCGCCCGCGCGGAGCTACCCTCACGTCGCCGGTTCGACCGAGACCACCTGGAAGGTGTGCATGTGGCCGTCTTCGCCGCGGATCGAGACATATTCGCCGTTGCGAAATGCGTGGTTGCCGAAGCGATAGCCGGCCTCGTCGTCGTCCTCCGCGGTCGCGTCATAGTCGAACACCCAGCGCGCGTGCTGGGCACCGCCGGGCTTGTGGACGAGGCGACCGAACTCGTCGTCCTCGCCATCCCAGAATCGACGCACGCCGCAATGTTCGCGGTATTTCCGCCAAAGTTCGACATCGATGTGTCCATCGGCACCGAGCGGAGCGACGAATTCATAGCCATGCTGGTCCGAGCCCGAGGGAAATTCCTTCGAGCGGGCGAGATTGAGCCGGATGCGCTTGAGCACGTGCGGTAATTGGGTCATGACGGGCCTCCTCGATCGGGCGCAGGGGCCATGGCCACCAGCATAGCACCACGAACGGTTCCGGCCTCGCCGACGTTGACACGGCTCGATGCCGAACAAAAGCATTGTCGCGGCCAGACCGACGATGCCGCCGCGACGGAGCGCCAAACGGATGAATGACAGCGCGTGCCAGGAGGCGGTCTTCGCGCTGCTCGCCGACCCCGCGACCCATGGCGGCGCGGCGGTCAAGCGCATCGACACCCATGCGGCCTCGGTGTTTCTCGCCGGCGCCCGCGCTTTCAAGGTCAAGCGCGCGGTGCGCTTTCCCTTTCTCGACTATTCGACCCTCGCCAAGCGCAAGAGCACCTGCGAGGCGGAGCTTCGGATCAATCGGCCGTTCGCGCCCGAGATCTACCGCCGTGTCGTGGCGATCACGCGCGAGGCGGACGGTACCCTCAAGCTCGATGGCGCCGGCACGGCGGTGGAGTGGGCGGTCGAAATGCACCGCTTCGACGAGAACGCGACGCTCGATCGGCTGGCGCCGACGGGCAAGATCGATGCGGCGCTCTCCGACGCGCTGGGCCGCGCCGCGGCGGCACTTCACGCCCGCGCCAGCGCGGTCGAAGCCGAGCCGTGGATCGCGGCGCTCGCCGACTATATCGAGCAAAACGACGCCGCGTTCCGGGCGCTGCCCGACCTTTTTCCGCCAGCCGAGGTCGAGCTGCTGACGACGAAGAGCCGCGCCGCCCACGCGCGCATCCGTCCCCTCCTCCTCGAGCGCGGACATCGCGGGCTCATTCGGCGTCTCCACGGCGACCTTCATCTCGGTAACATCGTGCTTCTCGACGGCCGGCCGGTCGCATTCGACGCCATCGAGTTCAGTGCGCTGATCGCGTCGGGCGACGTGCTCTACGATCTCGCCTTCCTGCTCATGGATCTGGTGGAGCGCGGTCTCGCATCTTCGGCCAACGTCGTCTTCAACCGCTATCTCGCCGACACCATGCGGACCGAGGACCTCGATGCGCTCGCAGGTCTGCCGCTCTTTCTGTCGATGCGCGCCGCCATCCGCGCCAAGGTGACGGCGGCGCGGATCGAACATGCCGCACCCGATAAGACCACCGCCATCGCCCGCGGCGCGCGCGCATATTTCGACTTTGCGCGGCGGTTGATCGAGCCCGGCGCGCCTCGCCTGGTTGCGGTCGGCGGGCTCTCCGGCACCGGCAAATCGGCACTCGCCTACGCGCTCGCGCCGCAGCTTGCGCCGGCCCCGGGGGCCGTGGTGCTGCGTTCCGACGTCGAGCGCAAGATGCTGTTCGGCAAGGACGAGCACGACAAGCTGCCGGAGGCTGCCTATTCGCCGGCGGTGACGGCGCGGGTCTACGCCACCATCGCCGACAAGGCGCGCCGCGCGCTCGCGGCCGGCCATTCGGCTGTCATCGATGCGGTATTTGCGAAACCGCAGGAGCGCGCGGTGGCGGCAGCGTCCGCCGAAATCCTCGGCGTGCCCTTCCACGGCCTTTTCCTCGTCGCCGATCTCGCTACCCGCGTCGCGCGGGTGAGCGGGCGCGGCCGCGACGCCTCCGATGCCGACGCCGCGGTCGCCCGTCTCCAGGAGACCTACGACCTCGGCACGCTCGACTGGAGGCGCATCGATGCCTCCGGCACGCCGGAGGAAACGTTCGCCAGCGCGCGGGCGGCGACGGGGCAATGAGAATGGCCGATCACGCGCCAAGGAGATCGGGCCGCCGCAGCGGCGACGTCACGGTCGGCGGCGCGGAAATGATACGCTAGGCACCATGGCCGTCGATCGCCG
>JBKOXY010000284.1:0-1405 GCA_046725125.1 Pseudomonadota bacterium
GCCGGGCCCGTTCCGCCAACCGTCAGCTCCTTCTGCATGACTTGTTCGAGCGTGGTGATGCCGGTCGTGTGCCAGGCCACGCACACGCTGACCTCATCATTCATGCTGCCGATCCAGTTGAATTTGGCGGCATCGAACTGGGCCTTCGTCGAGCCGAGCAACGGGTCGAAAGCAGTACCGCGGCCGATCGTGCCGAACGCCGTGCCATCCCTCGCTGCGACGTTATAGAGCCAGTTGGCGAGCACGAGGCTACCAGCGCCCGGCATGTTCTTCGGCACGATCGTGGGATTGCCCGGGATGAAGCGCGTCATATGGCGGGCGAGCGCACGCGCATAGACGTCATACCCGCCACCGGCGCTGTAGCCGATGTAAAGATCGATCGTTTTGCCCTTGTAGAAGTCCGCGGGACTTTGCGCGTGACCGAGCGAGATCGGACAGAGCGCGAGGATCGAGGCGGCGCGGAGCAATCCCAGAACACGCATGTCATCCTCCCTCTCCCGCGGTCGCGGATCACGCATCGCCCGCTAGCGTCCGATTTTCGAAAGTCGTAAGCCCTTGTGGCACACCCTCCATGCGCACTCGGAAAAGGACACTAGCAAACTTCTCACTCTCGTGGGTTCTTGGATTGCGAGCCCGCTGCATGCTCGCAGGAACTTCAAATCCGCCGCACGCACGCGATTTTGCCTCCGACCTGACGGCCGAGCCAGATCGCGCCGGGGCGACGCTCGGTCGCACAGCCTCGGCGCCGGCACTTACCGGATAGCCGATCGTTTGCTATAGAGCGCACGACGGCGAGCGGGTGAGAGCAACGATGATGACGAGACGGAGCATCCTCGCGGCGCTGCTCGCAACCTGCTTTTGCCTATTTGCGGTCGGGCCGGCAGCAGCGCAGCATTATCCGAACCGCGTGATCAAGATGATCGTGCCGTTTCCGCCGGGTGGCCCGATCGACACCATGGCACGACTGGTTGCGCACGGATTGTCGACCAGGCTCGCCCAGGAGGTCGTGGTCGAAAATCGGCCTGGCGCGGGTTCGACGCTCGGTTCGAAGACAGCGGCGAGCGCCGAGGCGGACGGCTACACGCTGCTGTTCGGATCGTCCGGCTCGCTCGCCGTCGCGCCCGCGCTCTACGCGAAGCTCAGCATCGACCCGCTCAAGTTGTTCGCTCCGGTCGCTTCGGTTTCGCTATTGCCGCACGTCTTCGTGGTGGCGCCGTCCGTGCCGGCGAAATCCGTGCAGGAATTCGTCGCATACGCCAAGGCTAATCCGGGCAAGCTTAATTACGGCGCCGGGCTCGGTACCCCGCCGCATCTCCTGAGCACGCTGCTCAAGGTGAAGGCCGACATCGATGTCACTTACATTCCCTACAAGGGCTCGGCGGCCTCCATCACCGATCTCTTGGCC
>JBKOXY010000301.1:0-3187 GCA_046725125.1 Pseudomonadota bacterium
TGGTCGCGGCGATGCCGGGCGATCGCTCGCTGCTGATCGTCGAGGATGACAAATCGTTCCTGCAGCGGCTCGCCCGCGCCATGGAAGGCCGCGGCTTCGCCGTCACCACCGCCGAATCGGTGGCCGACGGCCTCACCCAGCTCGAGACGACGTCGCCGGCCTTTGCCGTCGTGGACATGCGGCTCGAGGACGGCAACGGCCTCGACGTGATCTCGGCGCTCAAGCGCCGCCGTCCCGATGCCCGCGCCATCATCCTCACCGGCTACGGCAACATCGCAACCGCGGTGAACGCGGTGAAGCTCGGCGCGGTCGACTATCTCTCCAAGCCGGTGGACGCCGACGACGTGGTCGCGGCGCTGCTCGCGCTCGAGGGCCGCAAAGCCGAGCCGCCGGAAAATCCGATGTCGGCCGATCGGGTGCGTTGGGAGCACATCCAGCGCATCTACGAGCTCTGCGGCCGCAACGTCTCTGAGACGGCGCGCCGCCTCAACATGCACCGCCGCACGCTGCAGCGCATCTTGGCCAAGCGTGCGCCGAAGTAAGTGGTCGGCCCACCGACCGTCGCGAGCGGCGTTCCCATTCGTCATTCGTTTTGCATGCGCTTGGGGTCATTCGGCGGCAAGTGACCGCCGGCTGATTGAAGCGTGAGCCGGAATTTGCAGCGCAACCAAAATCGAGTTCAGCCGTTAATGATTGGGAACGGCCGGAGATATCAAACCGGAGATTTGAAACATGTATCCCAATTGGGACGCCATTTTCGAACGGCTGGAGACGACGAAACAGTTCGGTTTGCTCTCGGATTATTTGGTCAGTTGGTCCGGACGTTCCGGACGGCTCAGCCCAAAGGTGACCGTCTGGGGTAACGACGGCACGCCCGCGGACGTGGTCGGGCACTACGTGGCGCAACTGCTCAAGGGGCTGGTGAACGAGCGCCGGATTTTCGTCGCCGCCGACTAGCGTCCCGATTCCGAAGTTCGCATCATTGTGCCGCAGCCTCGTTTGCGAACTTCGGAATCGAAGGACGCTGGAGCAACTTATTGATCTAGTGTGGCTTTGGTTCAGAAGTCCGCATTTCGGACTCGCGGCAAGAATGATGCGGACTTCCTGAACCGCCACACTAAGCTTGCAGGCCGTACGGCCCCTCCGGATCGGCCAGTGCCGAGAGGCGCAGCGCCGCCGCGCGTGCGAAGGCGAGCATCATGCTCTTGCGGGTGGCGGCGTGGAGGCGGTGTTCGGGCGCCTCGCACACCATCGCCGCGCCGAAGGCGTCGGCGACGAGGAGGCCCACGTCTGGCGGAAAAATATCGCACGGCACGTCGAGCGTGGTGGCGAAAAACAGCCGATCGCAATGCAGGCGATAATCGAGCCACTTCTGGTCGGCGCGAAAGTCCGCGACCGACGACTTGATCTCGACGATCCACAATTCGCCGTCGGCGCCGAGCGCCACGAGGTCGGCGCGCCGGCCGGACGCCAGCGGCAATTCGCTCACCACTGAAAACCCAAGCGAATGCAGAAGCCGCGTGGTGCCGCGCGCGACCGCGAGCGCGGTCGACGATTGCCGACCGTCGATGGTCAGAACGGCAGCGAGCGAACTGGTGCCCATGGAATGAAGCAGTCCCGGCAAGGGTACGCTTGTGGTTGCAGGACGAAACCGAACGCCACGCACACTCATCTCCCAGCCCGTCCCCGTAGAAGGGATCATATTCGGCACGCGCGCGCCAGGCCTACGTCCCCGACCCCAATTCCATCACCATGCGGCTGAGC
The DNA here is from genome assembly GCA_046725125.1 of Pseudomonadota bacterium. Lineage (GTDB taxonomy): Bacteria > Pseudomonadota > Alphaproteobacteria > Rhizobiales > Xanthobacteraceae > VAZQ01. Next base: position 1,765 of record JBKOXY010000301.1, read on the forward strand.
GGATCGAACCGGAGAACGACGCTGACGGCAAGCCGAATTTGCCTCAACCCACGCCCGAGCGCGGCGGTCCCTGCGCGCGTTCAACGAAGGCGGCGGCGAGCGCGTCCCGACGCGGCGCAACGATGCCGCGCTCGGTGACGAGGCCGGTGACGAGGCGCGCGGGGGTCACGTCGAAGCCGTAATTCGCAACGGCCGAGGCTTCCGGCACGACGCGCACGGTCTCGACGCGGCCGTCGGCGGTGCGGCCGGTCATGGTCGCGACTTCATCCGCTCCGCGCTGTTCGATCGGTACCTCGGCAAGCCCATCCGACACCGAAAAATCGATGGTTGGGGACGGCAAGCCCACATAAAACGGCACGCCATTGTCCTTGGCTGCGAGCGCCTTGAGATAGGTGCCGATCTTGTTGCAGACGTCGCCGTTGGCGGTGACTCGGTCCGCCCCCACGATCACCATGTCGACCATGCCGTGCTGCATCAGGTGGCCGCCGGTATTATCCGCAATCACGGTGTGCGGCACGCCGTGCTGGCCGAGCTCCCAGGCGGTGAGCGCGGCGCCTTGGTTGCGCGGACGCGTCTCGTCGACCCAGACATGGAGCACCACGCCCTGATCGTGCGCCACGTAGACCGGCGCCAAGGCGGTGCCGAAATCGACGGTCGCGAGCCAGCCCGCGTTGCAATGGGTGAGCACTTGCATCGGCTCGCCCGGCTGCTTGTTCGCCGCAATTGCGACGATCAATTTGGCGCCATGGCGGCCGATCGCTTGGTTGATGGCGACGTCTTCGTCGCAAATCTCGGCCGCGCGGCGATAGGCCACGGCCACGCGTTCCTCCCGCGGACGGTTGCGCACCGCGGCCACCATCTCGTCGAGCGCCCATTTGAGGTTGATGGCGGTGGGACGCGTGGCGATGAGCGTCGCGCAGGCGCGCTCGAGCGCCTCGTCCGACGCGTCGGCGCGCAGCGCCAGCGCGACCCCATAGGCCGCTGTCGCCCCGATGAGCGGCGCGCCGCGCACCTGCATGGTCGCGATCGCGCGCGCGACGTCCGTAACCGTCGTCAGGCGGATGGTCGTGAACCGGTGCGGAAGCACCGTTTGGTCGATGATGCCGACCGACCAGCCGTCGGCCTCGACCCAGATGGTGCGCGTATGTTTGCCATCGACCTTCATGGCGCCAGACATAGCCGCGATTCATCGAAAGGCAAGCCGCGGCCGCTTTTCCCCTCCCTCTCCCCGCGGGCCGAAAGAGGTGATAGAGAGGCGCGGGGGAGAGCGCATGCCGATCGACTACGAGGCCGAATACAACAACCGTGCCCGCGTACCCGAGCATCCCGAAATCTTCGTCCGCTGGGCGCGCGCGGCCGAGGATTACCGGGCCGAAGCGATGAAGGAACGGCGCGCCGAGCTCGGCCTGAGTTACGGATCGTC
>JBKOXY010000452.1:0-13881 GCA_046725125.1 Pseudomonadota bacterium
TCAATTTGAGCAGCGTCGATTTTCCGCAGCCCGAGGGACCCAGCAGGCTGACGAACTCGCCCGGCCGGATGTCGAGATCGACGTCGGCCAAGGCGGTCGTGCCGTTGGCAAACGTCTTCGAAATGCCGCTGAGGCGGAGCAATGGCCGCGCGGCCGCGCCCTCGATCGGCGTCGCCTCCGGTACGGCCTTGAGCGGGACTGCTACCGTCACCTCATCACTCATTCCGCGTGCGGCGCGAAGCTGCGCATTTTGCCCGGGTTGAGCAGCCCCATCGGATCCACCTCGTGCTTGAACCCCAATTGGTCGGCATCGACGCGCTTGTAGCGGCTGCCGTCCTCGAGCGTGACGACATGCGGATTGGCGATCATGATGCCGCAGGCTTCATAGCCCGCCATGATTTCATACAGCCGCTCCGGCGAGCGATAGCGGATCACCGGGATGCCGCTCGCCGTCATCAGGCCGTTCAGCCGGATGAACTCGAGATGCTGCATTACCTCGTCGCCGAACTTCGCTCCCACTTGCGCAACCGCATCGGCGATGCGGTCGTGCGGATAGAGGCACTGCAGATAGGTCACGCCGCGATCGGTCTTGAGCACCTGCAGCGTGGTGTGATTCCAGGTGTGCTCGTAGAGCGGCACCGTGCCGGGCGAGTCGTTGCTCGGAGCCTTGTAGGTGATCGTGCCCTTGAAAGGCGCGAGCAGCGTCTCGAAGCTTTCAATCGACATCTCGCCGATCATGCCAAGCACCAAGCTCTTGCCGTCAGGGCAATGGGAGCGATAGGCCGTGAAATGCTGCGGCAGCGGCCACTGTATCGGCGAAATGAGCTTCTTCACGATGCCGTCCGCCATTGCGATCGTGTGACCGAAGCGGACGGCCTCGATGAAGTCATCGAAGGCAACGATCACATCGACCCAGGGCAGCGCGGGCGCGAGCGGCATTTCGAGCACAGTAATGATCCCGGTCGTGCCGTAGGCCCGGCTGATCTTCTGCGCGGCGTCGCCCCGCAGCTCGATGATGCGCGGGGTGCGCTCCAGCGTCACGATCCGCGCCGCCAGGATGTTGCCCGGCTCGCGCATGCCGCCGTAGGTGACGCTGCCGGCGCCGCCAGTGCCTCCGGCCACCAGTCCGCCGATGGCCGCGGAACGCTTGGTCGAGGGATGCATGCGCAGTTCGAAGCCGCTGGGGCGGGTGGCGGCGTCGATGTCGGAGAGCTTGGCGCCGGCCTGGACGCGCACCTTGCCGGGTCTCTGCCATTCGATCTTGTTGAGCAACGCGGTAGCGAGAACGACGCCGCCCTCGAGCGGTACGCATTGCCCGTAATTGCCGGTCGCGCCGCCGCGGACCGTCAGCGGAATGCGGTGCTTGGCGCAGGCGGCGGCGACGCGAACCACGTCGCCCTCGTCGCGGGGCGTAACCACGACGTCGGCAGCCTTGTTCTTCAGTAGGTCGGCGAGAATCGGACTGTACCAGTAGTAGTCGCGCGAGTTGCGCTTGAGGTCGGCGATATCGGTCGTCGCCTCGATGCCGGCGATGTCGGCGAGAAATTCGTCGATCGGATAGCGGTTGGCTGGCTGGTCAGTGGCGAGCGCGGCGGCCTGCGGCATGGCGCCTCTCCTATTCCGCAGCGATCGCGGCGACCCGAGTGCCGGCATTGCGTGGCGCAAAGACCTCGGACTCGCCGTGTTCGTGCAAAAGCTTCATCAGCCGGCGGCGCATGATCACGCCCGGGCCATCAGACACCATGTGGGCCTCGACCCGACGCGCGGGGTCGATCGGCGTGTCGGGATCGGTGGACTCGATGATGTCCTTGTCCTCGCGCGTGATCTTGAAGTCCCAGTCGATCAACTCCTGCGCCGGACAGTCCGCCTCGGTGTCGTTGCGATAGAGCCATTGCACGACCTGGATGCTGCCGTCGTCGATCGGCGTCGCCGAGTTGAAGATGACGTGGCGCAGCCCGGACGGATATTCGATGTCGAGCTTGCGGCAGAACGGCATGTACCACCGGTTGCGCATATGGCGCTTGGTGGTCGGCTCGGTCGTACCCGAGATGCGGTATTGCACCGGCGGATTGGCGACCGTGATGAGGGTCTCCGCTTCGAAGCCGTAATCCGTCTCCTTGATCTCGTATTTCTCCGGCAGCGGCTGATCGAGTTGTCCGAAGGTGCCCTTATGGACGAATGCGAAGTGGGCGTTGTCGAAGGAGTTCTCCATCAGGCGCAACGCCGAGGTGTTCCAGACTTCGTAGAACTGCGGGATGCGGCGATAGGCGGGGTCGTCCTCCTCGCTGGCATCGAGAATCGGCGTCAGCGGATCGTCGAGCGCGACCCAGGCGTAGCCGTAGCGCGCTTGGCAATGATAGGCCGGGGTGGAAAGATTGGGAACTTGCTGCTGCCCCGGGAACTGCGGCACGTGGACGAGCTTGCCGGCGTGATCGTAGGTCCAGCCGTGATAGCCGCAGACGATCAGGCCGTCCCGGCACCAGCCCTTGGACAGTTTGGCAGTGCGATGGCAGCAGCGGTCCTTCAACGCCGCGGGCTTACCGTCCGCGCCGAGAAACAGCACGATGTCCTCGCCGAGCAGACGAAAAGGCTTCGGACCTTCCTTGAGGTCGTCGAGCGAAATGACCGCGTACCAGAACCGCCGCAAGACTTTCTGCTTCGTCGTCAGCATCGTGTTTCCTCCGAGCGAGTCGCTTTGTCGGGTTCAGGCTTCCCTCTCGACGACGCTGTCGTGCCACTCCCCGAGCGCGAGCTTCGACAGGCCTACCATCACCAGGAATAAGGCGATGCCTGCCGCGGTGATCAGGAACAGCGCCGCGAACATGCGCGGAATTTCGAGCTGGTAGCCCGACAGCAGGATTTCATAGGCAAGCCCGGCATTGCGGCCCCCGGTGCCGGCGACGAACTCCGCCACCACCGCCCCAATCAGCGCAAGTCCGCTCGAAATGCGTAAGCCCGCGAAAAAATACGGCAGCGCGCTCGGGATGCGCAGGTGGAAAAGGCTCTGCAGGCGCGACGCACGGTTGATGGCGAACAGGTCGCGGTGCCCCTGGTCCACGCTGCGCAGGCCGACAGTGGTATTCGAGATGATGGGAAAGATCGCGATGATCGTGGCACAGATGATCAGCGCGCCTTGGGTGTTCTTCACCAGAATGATAATGAGCGGCGCGATCGCGACGATCGGCGTTACCTGCAGAATGATGGCGTAGGGAAAGAAGCTGCGCTCGATGATCGGGCTCTGCACGAACAGGAAGGCGATCGTCGCCCCGATGGTGACGGCAAGCGCCAGCGCGATCAGCGTGACACGTAACGTAACCCAGAGCGCATGCAAGAGCGCCGGCGCGTCGGCGACCAATGTCTTCGCGATCACGCTCGGCATCGGGAAGAGGTAGGGTGGAATGGCGAGAGCCCGGCAAAACGTCTCCCAGGCTATAAGCATCAGCACGCCGACGGCGAGCGGCGGAACGATGTCTGCAGCCTTCTTGCGGCTCGCTGATTGAGCCATGGCATCCGGGCCGGTCTTGTGGTCTGCGGCTCCCGCGCGGTGGCGCCGCCGCGCGGACGCCCACGTCAATCATATCACCGGGCGGTGATCTTGAGGTCCTTCACGAACTGCGTCGTGAAGCCCTTGGTCCAGTCGGTTTCCTTGGGCAGCAGGCCCTCGTTCACCATCAGCTCGTAGGAGGCCTTCCAGCGCGCCTCGGTGATGATGCCGATGCCCATGGTCTTGGCATCGCCGCCATCGGCAACCTCAAGCTCATTGAGGCGCTTGATCCCGAACGCGATCTGCTCGTCGCTCATCTTCGGATTGTCGGCCTTGATGAGGGAATTGGCCGGCGCGGGATCGCCCTTGAGATAACTTTTCCAGCCTTCGATCGTGGCCCGGACGAAGCGCTGTGCCACGTCCGGCCGCTCCGCCACCAGTTTGGTCGTCGTGACCATGGTGGTTCCGTAGGGCGGATAGCCGTTGTCGGCAAACAGGAAGAACTTGACGGGCACGCCCTTCTGCAGCGCCTGGAACGGCTCCGATGATGGATAGGACTGCTGCACCACGTTCTTGTCGTTGAAGAACGGCTGCAGGTTGAACGTATAGGGCTGCGTCTGCGCATCGCTGTAGCCAAACTTGCGCCGCAGCCAGGGCCACCAGCTGGAGCGGCCGGGCGTCGCCACCAGGATAGTCTTATCCTTGAGGTCATCGAGGCCTTTGACGTGATCATGCGTCATCAGCCCCTGCAGATCCTTCTGGAAGGACGCGGCAATGGTGACGACCGGAATGCCCTTCGACAGCGATGTCAGGACCTGGAAATCGTAGCCCATCATGATGTCGGCCTCGCCCGCGACCAGGAGCTGCAGGCCGTTGACCTGGGGGCCGCCCATCTTGATCGTGACGTCGAGGTTGGCCTTCTCGTAGAGGCCGGTGGCCTTGGCTTGGTAGAAGCCACCGTGCTCCGCCTGCGCATACCAACTGGTCAGGAAGGTCACTTTGTCGGCCGCTTTCGCGGGGGTCAGGGCAATGCCGAGCGCCAATGCTGCGGCGATCCCTGTCGTGGTGGTGCGGAGAGGCATGATTGACCTGCTGTAGTTGCGGAAGAGCGGCCGCGACCGGCCGATGTCCTCCGTCAGGGACTCGGGGAGTGCGCCTAAACTCAATCTGCGCACAGGCGAATGGTTCTAAAAAGCATCAAATTTCGCTATCATCGATGCCTTTGAAGCAGCAGTGATGGACTCTTGAACATAGGCGATGAGGGGTGAGGCAAGTCGCGCCCGCGCTTATGAGCCGATCTGCCCGCAGCGAGGATCGCCGCCATGTTGCATTCGCGGCTGTTGAAATATCTCGACGAGGTCGCCCGGCTGGGCTCCATTCGCAAGGCGGCGTTACGGCTTAACGTGGCTTCCTCCGCGATCAATCGGCAGATCCTGGCGCTGGAAAATGAGCTCGGCGCCCCGATCTTCGAACGCATGCCGCGGCGCTTGCGGCTGACCGCGACCGGCGAGGTGCTGATCGCACACGTGCGCGAAACGCTGAAGAGCCATCAGCGGGTCGAAACCCATATCGAGGCGCTGAAGGGGCTTACGCGTGGTGAGGCCACCATCGCCACGATGAATGGACTTGCCGCCGGACCGCTGCCGCGTTTTCTCAACAGCATTCTGGAAACGCATCCGCGCGTTCGTTTGCGGCTCAAAGTTCTCCCGTTCGACCAGATTTCCAATGCAGTTTTGACCGGCGAAGCTGATTTGGGGCTGTCCTACGGCTCGTCGCCCAGTCCGGGCTTGCGGGTCGTGGCGAGCCACGAGCTTAGCCTGGGCGCGGTGGTCTCGCCGAAACACCCACTAACGACGCGGCGTCCGCTGAGGCTGGCGGATTGCGCCGAGTTCCCGTTGGCCATTGCCGACGCCTCGATGACGATCCGTCCTGCGGTGGAGCTGGCCTTCACCCGTGCCAATCTTCCGCTTAATGCGACGATCGAAACGAACTCGATCGAATTCCTGAAAAAGGTCGCGCGCAACGGCCACGCAATCACCTTCCTGAACCCGGTCGACGTCGACGACGAGGTGCGCGCGGGCGAAATCCGTCACCTGGTATTGCCTGAATTCATCCAACATCCCATTGCGCTTAAGCTGATCGTCCGCGCCCGCGGGGGACTCGAGACTTTTCCCAACCTGGTGGTCGAGGAGTTGCGCAAGGCCATGCCCAAACTGGAGCCGATCGGCGCTGCCTGATTGGCAGCGCAACGGGTGCAAATAAGCGCTTGCCGAAGCCAAGTCGGCCCTGTGATGTCCGCTTGGCATGAGCTTTGGCACCGCAAGCGACGACGGAGATTTGACGTGCCGGGACAGGCGTTCCTCTGGGCCGAGTTAACAACCAGTAGCTTCAAGTCTCTCGACCCATGACCGACGCTGCCATAGCGGAAGAGATGACCGGGCGGTGAAACCATGTCTGCGATGCGGCCCCACTTCTCCCACATTGTCTGGCCCGATGCTGCCGCCTATTGGATCGCCAATGCGCGCGTGCCGCTCTGCATGCTGGGGGAGGCGAGTCCCGGCGCGCAGTACGATCGCGACGACGGCGTTGTGCTGGTTGATCTGTTAATCGAGAGCGAGCGGCTCGCGCGCATGGTGCCCGCCGGGACGGCGGGGACCGACGAGCATCCACTCATTGATCTGCGCGGCCGCCAGGTGTGGCCGATGCTGGTGGACGTGCATACCCACCTCGATCGTGCTCATACCGTGGTCCGATCGCCCAACGTCTCCGGCTCATTCGCCGACGCGCTGCGCGCGACCGCGTCCGATCGATTGCGCTGGACGCGCGACGACCTGCTCGTGCGCATGAACTTTGGCCTGCGCTGCGCGTATGCTCATGGCGTATCTGCCATCCGCACCCATCTCGACTCGGTGCCGACGCAAGCCGAGCAAAGTTGGGGCGCGTTCCGCGAGGTGCGCGCGGAATGGGCCGGCAAGGTTGCGCTGCAGGCGGTCTCGCTCGTGCCGATCGATCTGTTCCGCGATGAAGGCGGCGATCAACTCGCCGCGCTGGTTGCGACATCGGACGGAGTGCTCGGTGCGGTGACACGCGCGGCGAGCGGTACCCACGGCGCTCCGCTCGCCGATCTCGACGCACTGCTCGACCGAATCTTCAGCCTCGCCGCGCGTTACGATCTCGACCTCGACTTTCACGTCGACGAGACCAACGACCCGCGCGCCGCGGCGCTGCCGCATGTCGCCCGGGCGGTCCTGCGCCACCACTACCAGGGCCGCGTGGTCGCCGGCCATTGCTGCAGCCTTGCGGTGCAGCCCGAGGAGCAGGCCGACCGGACACTCGATCTCCTGGCCGAGGCCGAGGTCGCGGTGGTGACGCTCCCGACGGTCAATCTCTACCTCCAGGATCGCGCTAGCGGCCGCACGCCGCGCTGGCGCGGCGTGACCCTCGTCCACGAAATGCGTCGCCGAGGCATTACGGTCGCGGTCGCCGGCGACAACTGCCGCGACTGCTTTTATGCCTACGGCGACCACGACATGGTCGATACCTTTCGCCAGGCGGTCCGCATCCTGCACCTCGACCATCCGCTGACGGATGCGCCCGCGCTGGTCGGCCCGGCGCCCGCCCGCATCGCGAACCTCAAGGAACACGGGCGCATTGCGGTCGGTTGCCCCGCGCGGCTGATCGTATTCAATGCCCGCAGCTTGAACGAGATCGTGTCCCGTCCCCAGACCGACCGCATCGTGATCGACAATGGCCGTCGCAGCAGTGCGCGCACCCCGGACTATTCCGAGCTGTGGGACAACGAAATGATCTGCGGTCCGCCAGTTTGAAGGTTCGCGCCCGTGTTGATGCACCAACTCCTCCTCGACGGCGCAATCCGGCAGCCCGGTAAAATCGCGTTGGGCTGGGTTGATCGTGATATCAGCTTGACCTTCGCCGAGGCGGTATCGGCGATGGAGCGATTCGCTGGTGCCTTGCACCATCTCGGCGTGCGCAAAGGCGACCGGGTTTCGATTTTTGCCCACAACGGCATGGACTATCTGATCGCCCTGTTCGCCTGCTGGCGCGTCGGCGCGATCGCCGCTCTCGTCAACGTGCGCTTTGCCGACGAGCTTCAATATTATTTTGCCGACCACGAGCCCTGCATCGCCATCTACACCCATGACATGGTCGACGCGGTCAAACGTGCGGCCGCGCATGTCCGCACCGTCCGGGCGCTGGTTTGCATGGATGGCCCGCAACCCGGGGCCGAGAGCCTTCCCGCCCTGCTGCAGGCCAATCTGCCGCCGCCGCCCGATCCCGGCGATGATCACGCCATCGCGCATCTCTCCTATACATCCGGCACGACCGGACGCCCGAAAGGTGCCTGCCTCGCCCACGAACCGACCATGCGGGCGGCAAATTGCATCGCCGAGCGGCTGCGGATAACGGACGACGATGTCTCGTTCGGCCCGACCGCCTTGTCGAGTTCCTACCAGCTCGTGGGCAACCTGCTGCCGCCGCTCCATCGCGGTGCGACGGTCAACGTCATGACCCGCTGGACGCAAGTCCAAGGCTGGGACGCCCTCGAGCGAACGCGGGCGAGCCTGCTGGTCGGCAATCCGACCTTGCTGACCGAAGTTCTGATCGAATCACGCCGGCGCGGCGGCGCGCCTTGGCGCCTGCGGCTCGGCCTCTCCGGCGGCGGCCCGGTGGCAAGCGCGCTCAAGCGCGCCTGGCGCGACGAGCTCAGGCTGCCGCTGGTCGAGAGCTACGGCCAGAGCGAGCTCGGCGGTTTCATGGCGCTGGGCGAGCCGACCCTCGTAGCGGGGGACAAGTTCGCGCCGGTCGGCCGGCCGCTACCTGACAAGGAGGTCCGCATCCTCGATGCCGGCGGCAAGGAATGCGCGCCCGGAGAGGTCGGCGAAGTGTGCCTGCGCGGCGGCTTCATGAAGGGTTATTGGGGCAAGCCGGAGAAGACGGCGGAAACCTTGCGCGGTGGTTGGCTGCATTCGGGTGACGCGGGCGTCATGGATCGCAACGGGTACGTGACCGTGCGCGGCCGCTTCGCAGAGCTGATCACGGTCGCCGGCCGCACCTGGTTTCCCCGCGATGTCGAGGAGGCGTTGTGCACGCAGCCGAACGTAAAGGAGGCGGCGGTGATCGCGCTGCCGGACGCACAGCTTGGTCAACGGCCAATCGCCTATGTGACGCTAGCCGACGGCGCGGTCGACCTCGACAAACTCAAGGCCACCATTGCCCCGCTCCTGCCCTACGATCTCACGGCGATGACAGTGAGAAGTCTTGCCGCTTTTCCGATGACGCCGACCGGCAAGATCGCCAAGGCGCAATTGCGCCAAAGCGCCATGGCGGGCGATGGTGCCCAGGAATTTCCCCGATCCAGCAACTAATTGCCGTCGGGCCGCCGCTGCCGGCGCTGGCCGAACTGTGCTATCGTTCATGCGTTAGAAGTGATCCGCGATGCCTCTCGGCAAGCGTGGCTTTCCGGCGGGCGCTCGTCTGCGCCCTTGGGGTCGCGACATCGGAGGTACCATTGCTGAGCATGCAGCGTCTTGCATTTGGCGTCGCCTGTCTCGCCGTGCTTGTCCTCGCGGCAAAGCCATCGGCGGCGCAGACCTGGCCGCAACGGGCGGTCAAGTTCATCGTGACGCTCGGACCCGGCAGCGGTGTCGATATCGGCGCGCGACTGATCGGAGATCGATTGAGCCGGCGCTGGGGCCAGCCGGTCGTCGTCGAAAATCGCCCCGGCGGAGACGGTCTCGTCGCCATCAGCGCGTTCGTGGGCGCCAACGACGACCACGTGCTCCTGGCTGCACCAAGCGGGTCGTTCACTGCGCATCCGTTTATCTACAAGAACCTGCCCTACAAACCCGCCGACATCGTGCCGATAGCTAGGGTTTCGAACACAATCGTTGTCATGGCTGTGCCCGCCTCCCTGGAGGTCAAATCGGTCGCGGAATTGGTGGCGATGGCGCGTGCACAGCCCGGCAAGCTCAACTGGGCGGGCACGACCGGCAGCAACGAATTTCTGTTCGCCGCATTTCTCAAGAACGCCGGCCTCTTGATGTCAAAAGTTCCTTATCGCAATTTGGTCGAAGCAGCCAACGATCTGGCGATCGAACGCATCCAGGTCAACGTGACGGCGTTCGCGATCGTGCGACCACAGTTGCAGGCCGGCAAGGTCAAGCTGTTGGCGGTGACGAATACCGCGCGGGCCGCTGTCGTGCCCGATGTGCCCACGGTCACCGAGCTTGGCTATCCCGACCTTGCTCTCGATGGCCTTGTCGGCTTTTTCGGCCCGCCGACCATGCCGGAGCGAATTCGCGAAAGCATCGCCGCGGATGTTCGGGAGGCCATTGATCCGGCGGTCGAGGAACGGTTGAACCTCACCGGGCAGGTCCCCAATTTCGGCGGGCCTGCCGATTTCGCTGCCGATATCGCTCAACAGCGCGCGCGGATCGCTGGCGCCGCCAAGGAACTCGGCATCGTGCCGACGCAGTGAATAGGCTGAGATGCTCGTTTTTTCGGCGGACAACGGGGCGCTGCGACAAACGCCCCCATTTGACCGAAAAGCAACGGTTGCCTCGATCTGCTATGCTCGATCGCACAGATTGATAAGGCCGCGCCTGCGCGAGACCGACGCGTCAGCGAATAAAAACTCGCGACAGCCAGAGAGGAACCACGCATGAAAAACTGTGTCTCATTCTCGTGGCCGCAGCGGCGGCATTGTTCAGCTCGGCGCTTCTCGCCGACAACTATCCCAGCAAGCCGGTCACCCTCGTTGCCGTGTTCGGCCCCGGCAGCGCCAGCGATACGATTTGCCGCGTGATCGCCCAGCCGCTCAGTGTGGCACTCAAGGAAAGCGTCATCGTCGAGAATCGCCCGGGTGCCAACGGAGCGCTCGCCGCTCTTTATGTCGCGCGCTCGGCGCCAGATGGCCATACGCTGCTGATGGCGACCAACTCTCCGCTATCGGTCGTTCCGTTCCTGATGAAGAACGTGAGCTACGATCCGGTGAAGGACTTCACGCCGGTGACGCGTGTGGGGAGCTTCACGCTGATGCTGGTGGTAAATCCGAGCTTGCCCGTCAAGACGGTCAAGGAGCTGATCGAATATGCCAAGGCCAATCCCGGCAAGCTGTTATTCGCCAGCGCCAATACCTCCGGCATCGTCGCCGGCGAGACGCTCATGCATTGGGCGGAAATCGACATGCTGCATGTCCCTTACAAGAGCTCACCGCCGGCCATCCAGGACGTGCTCGCCGGCCGCGTGTCGATGATTTTCACCGATCTCACGACTGGCATGCCGCATGTCAGATCCGGGGCGTTGCGCGCACTTGCGGTGACGCGCCTGCAGCGCAGCCCGCTGTTCCCGGAATTGCCGACGCTGAACGAGGCCGGGGTGAGTGGCTTCGACATGGATTCGTGGGCCGGGATCGTCGCGCCGGCCCATACGCCGCCGGCGATCGTGACGCAGCTCAATAGGGAGCTACGCAAAATCATCGACGATCCGGACATCAAGTCGAAACTCGGCAACGTTGGCTTCGAGGCGTTTTCAAGCACGCCCAAGGAGTTTGAGGATTTCGTCAAGGTCCAGCTCGGCAAGTGGAGCAAGATGGTCAAGGACGCCGGCATCCAGCCGGAGTGAGAGAGCATCGTTAGTCTCGGCGCGCAGAAGCGCGCCGAGCGGCCCAAAGGCGGTGAGTCTGCCGTACCTCACGTGAACGGAAATTCGGCTGCCGTATTCGACTTCAGAATTCCCTGATCTTTGAAAATCATTAGCTGTCAGCTTAGCTCGGTAGACGCGTGTCTAAAAGGCACACGATGCGCTGACGCTCCTGCGTCAATGTTCCAATATACGGCAGCCGCTGCACCGGCTACGCTAGGGCGATCGCGGCAGGCAGCCGCGCCGGGGAGCGCCGGAGGTTATCTCAGGAAGGGACATACTAATGAATCCGAGGAGCATCATCCTGATCGCGGCGATGGGTCTTGCGCCGGCGTGCCCGGTCGACGCCGCCGATCTCCTCGTTACCCAATACAAGAACGACCCCTCCGGCGCGCCATACGGCATCGCACTCGAAAAGGGCTTCTTCCAGAAGCACGGCCTCGACATCACCGGCATTATCTCCGGCGCAGGCGGCGGCAGCTCGGTGCGCAATGCTATGGCGAGCGATCTCGGCTACGGCGACGTCACGGCTGCCCCGGTCATCGCGGCGGCGGAGCAGGGGCACGACGTCAAGATCGTCAGCTTCACCTCGCGCTCGTTGGCCGACCTTGTGCTGATTGTGATGCCCAATTCACCGCTCAAGACCGCGGCCGACCTCAAGGGCAAGAAGTTCGGCATCAGCAATCCGAAATCGCTTGGCGAGATGATGGGAGTGCTGGTGATGGAACAGGCGGGACTCAAGCAAGGCGACGTGCAGATGACGGCGCTTGGCAGTCTGAGCGGTGCGCTCACCGCGTTGGAGAACGGCGTGGTGGACGCCACATCCATCCCTGTCATCCTGTTCCGGACCCGCGGCGGCGAAAGCAAGTACCGCGTGCTCGTCAGTCCGAAAGACTTGCCGCTCATTCCGTCGCAACTTGGCATGGCCACGGGGCAGGCGATAAAGGAGTGGCCGGAGAAGCTGCGCGCCATCCAGGCGGCGCGTCGCGAAGGCACCAGGTTCATTTACGAGCACACCGACGAGGCCATCCAGATACTCGGCAAGCTCTATGCGCCGCTGCCGCCGAAGGACGTCGGCATCATGGTGAAGGAGCTCGTGGAGGCGAAGTTCTGGACCGAGGGCCGGATCGAGATGCCGCTGCTCGAGCAGACCGTGCATGCGATGAAAGGCGTCGGAATGCTGCAGAACGACGTCGACCTCAAGAAGATCGTCGACGGCTCATTCTTGCCGCCCGATCTGCAAAAATGACGGCCACGGTCCAGGATCACATTCACGCCTCCCTCTCGGGTGTAACGCGGATCTATCCGGCGGCCGCCGGCACGCGAGCGGTCCATGCGCTCGGACAGGTCGATCTTGACCTCAAACGGGGCGAGTTTTTCGCCGTCGTCGGTCCGTCCGGCTGCGGCAAGTCCACGCTACTGGAGGTGCTGGCCGGCCTCCAGCAGCCAACGGCCGGAACGGTGACGTTCGAGGGCCGTGCGATCACGGGCAAGGTGTCGGACGGCATCGGCGTCGTGTTTCAGGAGGATGCTAGTTTTCCGTGGCTGACCGTGTGGGACAACGCCGCGTTCGGCTTGCGTCGTAACGGCGTGGCCGACGCGGAGATTCGCCGCCGTGTCGATGATGCGCTGGCGTTCATGGGGTTGAAGGACTTCGCCCGCGCTTATCCCGCGCAGCTTTCGGGCGGTATGCGGCAGCGTGTCTGCATCTCCCGCACGCTCGTGCTTCAGCCGCGCCTGATTCTGCTCGACGAGCCGTTCGGCGCCCTCGATGCGCAGACAAGGCTGCTCATGGGCGACGAGGTGCTGCGCCTGTGGCGGCGCACCGGCGCGACCATTCTCCTGATCACGCATGCGCTCGACGAGGCAGCGATGCTGTCGGACCGTATTGGTGCGATGTCGGCCCGGCCGGGGCGGTTCCTTGACATTGTCGTGACCGGCTGGCCGCGCGAGCGCGACAGCAAGATCGTCAGCGAAGCAGCGTTCGGCGAGATCACGGGCCGGCTGTGGGACAACCTCCGCAGCGAATCGATGAAATCGCTCGGCTATTCCGGGATGGCGGCCGAATGAGCCGGGTCGGCTGGATCAGGATTGCGGTCGTTGCGACCGCGATCGGGATGCTCGAATTCTGCTGCCGCCTTGGTCTGATCGATCATCGCGTCGTGATTCCTCCCTCGGAGATGGCGGATGCGCTGGTTCGTCTTCTGATCTCGGGGCAGGCCAATGATCAGATCGTCCGCACATTCGGCATCGTCGGCGTAGCGGCCATGATTTCCGTGGTGGCGGGCTTTGCGCTCGGCGTCGTCATTCACGCGCTGCCGCGCGCGCGGCAGGCGCTCGATCCGTTCTTCGCCACCTATTACGCGGTTCCGATCTTCATCTTCTACCCGGTGATGATCGTGATCTTCGGGCTCTCGATCATGCCGATTGTGCTGATGGGGGTGGCGACTGCGATCGTGGCGATGATCATCGCAACCTTGAACGGGCTCGACCGCGTGCCGCAAGTGCTCTCCAAGGTGGGGCGTGTCCATCGCATGGGAACCATCGCCACAGCGCTGCTCCTGAAATTACCGGCAGCGGCGCCGCATCTCTTCACCGGCGTCAAGCTCGCCGTCAGCTACGCTTTCATCGGCGTCATCGCCAGCGAGTTCATCCTTGCACCCGCGGGACTGGGGCGCGTCATTTCCGACGCCTATACCGACTTCAACAATCGGCAGATGTACGCGCTGATGCTG
>JBKOXY010000307.1:0-3794 GCA_046725125.1 Pseudomonadota bacterium
CCAAGTGGCCGGCCAGGATGGTGACGTCGAAGACGTGCAGCGCAGCACTGTGAAGGACAACCGCGATGTACGGGTCGGGCGGGAATGTCGCCTGCACGACGGCCCAAATCGATAGGACGACAAAAAAGGCGCCGGCGGCCCGGAGGAATGCGGCGTCGCGTACACCCCGGAGCGAAAGCGTAGCCACAATCGCGACTGCGAAAATCAGCGCGCCCCCATGGGTGAAGACGAGCGCGAGCAGCGTCGCGAATACCAACGCAATGCCCCTTTTGCTATTACGGGCGCAGTAGCAGACGGCGAGGGTCGGCCAGAACAAGGCATGCGCCATCCACATTTCGGTCGGGAAGCCGAAGACCAGCGGGCAAAGACAGGCAGTCGAAAGACAGGCGTAGCTGAAAATGATGCGGCCCCGGGAGCGGTCGGCTGCAAATGTCGCGATCAGCCCGAGCAGCGGCGCGACGAAAAACAGAAACCCGTAGACCACGATGCCGCCGTAGGGATCGCCAGCCAGCTCGACGTAGGTCTCGGCGGGCAGATGGCAGAAGAGATAGACGAATAGACGGCCCGAGATGTTGTGCCAATGAGACGCCCATGCGTCGCGAACGGCGATGGCATAGGAAAAGATCGAGCCATCAGCGTACATCTGAAGCTCGTAGCGGAGCCCGATCACGACGAACAGGACCGACCAAGAGATCCCGGCCGCAATGGCGAAGGCGCGCAAGACATCGACATCCGAGCGGCCGGAGACGACGTCCCGCGACGCATAAGCAGCGGTGGCTGGGCCCGATATGCCGGATGTCATGTCAATCGCCTTCCTCGGACCACTACGGGGGGCCGCTCGCGCGTGAACGAGGCCGCTATCACACGACTACTCGGAGGTCATCGCCGACGAGGTGATCGAGTCACGGTGGTCCGCCGTTGGAGCTGCGCCTTCCGGCGGGAGAGGGGAAGCTGCTTCACCCTTTCGCCTTGGCCCACAGGTCCGGCCGCAGCGCCTTGTTCCAATCGGGAATGGCGGAAATCTTCTTCTCGCGCAGCAGCACCTCGGCGTCCTTCTGCAGGCCCGGCACGAGGTCAGACGGGAAGCCCGGATCGACCTCGACCTTGGCGAGCGCTTTGGCAAACGTCTCCCGCGACATGGCGTAGCCTTTCGACGTGAAGAACGCGTAGATCACGTCGGCGACCTTGCCGGGATTGTCCTTGAAATCGCGCGCCGCCTCCTGCCAGCATTTGAGATAGGCGACGACCGTATCCGGGTTCTTGTCAACGAAGTCGGGCGTCGCCGCCATGAACACCGGCATCTTGTCGACCTTGGAGAAATCCATGATGGAGGTGCCGATGCCCTCGGCGACTGCGATCTCGTTGTAGGGCTCCACGTTGACCATGGCGTCCACGGTCTTGGCGGCCATGGCGGAAACCATGTTGTTGACGTCCATGCGCACCTCCTGGAAGTCGCCCTTCTTGAGGCCGGCGGCGGGCGCGATGACGTCGGTGAAAATATTGCCGACGGAGGAGCCGGTCTGGTTCGCGACCTTGCGCCCCTTGAGTTCGCTGACCTGGCTGAGGTTGAGGTCCTTGCGGGTCACGACCTGCGCGGTCCTGCCGACCTGTTCGATCTGGGCGATCACGACGAGGCCGCCCTTGTCGTGGCCGATGATGAAGGACTGCGCGGCATAGGTGCCCAAGTCCACCTGCCGCGCCACCATCTGCTGCATGGTGAGATTGCCGGAGGGCACGGCGAATTCCTCGAACTTGAGGCCGCGCTTCTCAAGCAGGCCCGATTTGAGCAGGTAGTAGGTCGGCATGCCCCAGATATTGGTCTGAAAGCCCTGGCGGATCGTCTCCAGCGCCCAAGCCGGCCGCGCCGGCAGCGCCACTGCCAGCGCGCTCGCTACGAGCCATTGCCGCCGTGTCAATTCAACGCGTCGCTTATTCATTGTGCTCCTCCCTGATGCCGGTTGTTGTGGCTTGGTGCGCGCGTAGGCGCCAAGTCAACGCCGCCATTGCCGGGCATAGCGCGTCGAAGACGCGCGTAAACGCGCTTATGACCCGGCAATCCGTCCATCTTCGTAAAGACCCTTTTACAAAGAAGATGGATGCGCGGGTCAAGCCCGCGCATGACGGGGAATGAGCGAGGTTTCGATGCAGCCTTTGCCAAGCGCACGATCCCGGATCCGTCATTGCTCTTGCTGCAGGCCGAATTCGCGGACGCTGGACGCGAGGTCGTCGAGCGTTTGCGCGATCACCTGCTGGAATTCGTCCGCCGTGGACGACGCCGCGATGGAGCCGGCCTTCTCGATCATCTCCCGGTAGTCGGGGGAGGCGACGATGGTCGCGATCTGGCGGTGCAGCAGCGCGAGGATGGGCTGCGGCGTGCCGGCGCCGGCGCAGACGCCGAGCCAGCCGAAGCGCACAAAGTCGACGCCGCGCTCGATCAGCGTCGGGATGTCGGACAGGTTCTTGAGCCGCTCGGGCGCCGATACCGCCAGGATCTTGAGCTGCTTGGCTTGGTATTGCGGGACGATCGCCAGCGTCGGCGAGACGTAGAAGTGAACGCGCCCCGCCACCAGCTCCTGCACCACCTGGGGACCGCCGCGGAACGGAATGCGGTTCATGGCGATGCCGGTGAGCTTTTCGAGCTGGCGGGCGAGAATCTCCTGCGCCGAGCCGGCGCCTATGGTGGCGTAACTCACCTCGCCGGGATGCGCCTTGGCATATTGCACGAACGCCTTGAAGTCGTCGGCGGGGACCGCGTTCGCGAGCGCGAGCCCATAGTAGTATTTGGCGATGAGCGAGACCGGGGCGAGATCGCTCAGCTTGAACTGGGCGTTCTTGTAGAGGACGGTGTTGATCGGGTCGAAATGGGTGCAGAGAAGCAGGGTGTAGCCGTCGCGCGGCTGCGACAGCACGTCGCGCGTCGCGATCATCCCGGCGGCGGCCGGCTTGTTTTCCACGACCACGCGCTGGCCGAGCGCCTCGCCGAGCTTGTCGGCGACGAAGCGCGCCGGAATATCGGTCGGTCCGCCGGCGCCGAAGCCGACCACCAGCCGGATCGGCCGCGTGGGATATGGCTCGTCGGCGTGCGCCGCGCCCACGGCGGCGGCGAGCGCGAGCAAAAGGAGTGCGCAGCCGAGCTTGGTCACCTCGCCGGAATCCATTTCATGTCGTTGCCCCCGCTTGCGTTGCTTGCGCACCTGCCCCCTGGCCGAGATGATGCAACAGCGATTTCTGATATTGCAGAAATTCGACGCTGAGCGGGTCGCGCGGCCGCGGCAGGCGAATGGGCACCTCGGTCTTCACCATCCCGGGATGCGGCGTCATCACCACGACGCGATCCGCGAGATAGACCGCCTCCGCCACATTGTGCGTCACGTAGACCACGGTCTTGCGCGTCTCCCGCCAAACCTCCGCGAGCAGGCGCTGCATGTCGTCGCGCGTGAGCGCGTCGAGCGCCGCGAACGGCTCGTCCATCAGCAGCACCGAGGGATTGTACGCGAGCGCCCGCGCGATGGCGACCCGCTGCTGCATCCCGCCGGACAAATGGTGCGGATACGACTTTACGAATTTTTCGAGCTTCACCAGCTTGAGCTGCGCGAGCGCGATCTCCTCGCGCTCGGCTTTCCCGACCCCCCGCATCTCGAGCCCGAAGGTCACGTTCCCGAGCGCCGTGCGCCACGGGAACAGCTGGGCGAAGTCCTGAAACACCACGCCGCGGTCGGAGCCGTGACCGCTGACCGCTTTGCCGCCGATGCGGATTTCGCCCGCGGTGGGGGCGAGAAAGCCGGCGATGACGT
>JBKOXY010000300.1:0-8890 GCA_046725125.1 Pseudomonadota bacterium
AGGTCGCCAACAGTTCGTCCGGGTAATTCTCCACCGGGGCCACCCGGTGGCGGGCGAACAATTCCGGAAACAGCCGCAGCATGATTTCGCGGTTCTCCAGCATGTAGGAGACGCCGGAGGGCGTGCGCGCATTGTCTTCCAGCACATAGAAGGTTTCGGGATCGACCCGAATGATATCGATGCCGCCGATATGGACGTAGATGTCGTGCGGCACCTTCTGGCCGTTCATTTCCGGCCGGAACACCGGATTTTGGAACACCAGGTCTTCCGGCACCACGCCGGCTTTGAGAATTTCGCGCCGGGTGTAGACGTCGCGGATGTAGTGGTTGATGGCTTTGACGCGCTGCTCGAGCCCGGCGCGCAGGATGTCCCATTCGGCGGCGGAGAGAATGCGAGGCAGCACGTCGAAGGGGATGAGCCGCTCTTGCGCGTCCGCTTCGCCATAGACCGCGAAGGTGATGCCGATGCGGCGGAACAGGACCTCGGCCTCGCGCCGGCGGTAGTCGAGCACGTCGGACGGCACCTCGGCGAGCCAGCGAAACAACTCGCCGTAGGCGGGCCGCAGTGCCCCGTCGCTGCCCTTCATCTCGTCGAACGCGACCACCATGGGTATCCATCGCGCGCCCGCATCACCCACACGAAGTCGCGCAATCCGATCCTAGCTGCAAGCTGCGCGCCAACCCAAGGGGTATTCGGGCCGCGGGCGCGCGCCGCGATCGCCCATCTTTGCCCAGGTTTTGGGCGGCGGCTGATTAATGCGCCGGCGTGGCTGTGCCCGTCGTTCTCGCCCGGCGTCTATGGAGTCAGGAGTTTTTTGACGCGTTCGACCACCGGCCGCGGCGTCGCATAGATGCGCGCGACCAGTTTTTGCACGTCCTCGCCCGTCGTGGGCGCAAGATCGGCCTGAATTCTGGCCGCCTCGGCGCGGAATTCGCCGTCCTGCATGGTCGCGTCGAAGGCGCGCCGCAGCAGCGCGGCCTTGTCGGCGGGCATGCCGGGCGGCGCCACGAATGGCCGCGCCATGGCCGAAGGTCCGACCATGAGCTCGAGCAGCTGGCGATCCTCCTGCTTGGTGACAAGATCGACCGCCGTCGGCACGCCGGGGAACTCCGCGCTCTTTTCGAGCGCGGTGAGAACGAGCACGTTGATCTTATTGTCGCGCAGCCAATCGGGCTTGGCAATCTTGAGCGCGGATAGGCTGAACACGCAGCGGCCGTGCGCCTCGCCGCGCTCGATCGCCAGGATCGTTTCCTGGCTGCCGACATAGCCGGTCACCAGCTTGAACTTGGTCCCAAGAACGTCATTGAGGACGATGGGCCAGGTGTCGGTTTCCGAGCCTGCGCCGGTGCCGGCGACGACCATCTGCTGCTTTTTCACGTCGTCGATGGTCTTGAACGGCGTCGGCCCCCACGAGATGCACAAGCCGATATCCTTGGTGATGGCGCCGATCCAGGTGAAGCTGCTCATGTCGTAGCCGGGACTGCGCGCGCCGATCAGCGGCTCGAGAATCGGCCCGCTGGCGAACGTCGTCATCGCGGTGCCGTCGCGGGGCGCTTGCTCGGCAAGGTAGTTCGCCGCCCGAATGCCGCCCGCGCCCGGCATAAGCTGCACCGTCACCGTCGGTTTGCCGGGGATGTGGCGGCCGATATGACGGCCGACCAGCCGTGCGTAAAGATCGATGCCTCCGCCCGCCGTGCCGGCCACATAGATGGTCACCGGCCGGTCGATGGCGTCCTGCGCCGCCCCCACTTGCGCCCAACTCAACACAAGCGCGGCAGCGTACGCCGACACTAACCAACGCAACGTCGCGACACGGTAGCGTCGACGCAATATCGACGTGCTCCCTCGCTCCGCTCGCGGGCAGAGGGCGAGCCGGCGGGGTGAGCGGCAGTGACACGACACGATTGTTGGACTGCCTCTGCCGCCAGCTGACGCGGTCATCACGCCGGTATCGGAATCTCGCCGACGTCCTTGGGCACTTTGTAGCCCTTCTGAACCGCCGGCCGCTTGGCAATGGTCGTGTACCACCGCGTCACGTTGGGATACTCCTTGAGATCGATGGTCTGCCACTCGTAGCGCGAGACCCACGGCCAGATGGCGATATCGGCGATGGAATAATTGTCGGCGACGAATTCGCGCCCCGCGAGCCTGCGGTCGAGCACGCCATAGAGCCGCCGCGCTTCGTTGAGAAAACGCTCTTCGGCATAGGGCGCCTTGCCCTTGTTGTATTTCACGAAATGGTGGACTTGCCCGAACATGGGGCCGGGCCCTCCCATCTGCCACATCAGCCATTCGAGCACGCGGTAGCGCGGCTCACCGTCTTTCGGCATGAGCTTTCCGGTCTTGTCCGCGAGATAGATCATGAGCGCAGCCGATTCCATCAGGCTGATGCCGGTGTCGCGGTCGACGATGGCGGGGATGCGGTTGTTCGGGCTGATCTTCAAGAATTCCGGCTTGAACTGCTCGTCCTTGCTGATGTCGACGGGATGTACGGTATAGGGCAGTTGCAACTCCTCGAGCAGGATGGACGCTTTGCGACCGTTGGGGGTAGTCCAGGTATAGAGATCGATCACGGTTTCGGTTCCTGTGCTCGCAATCTGGCGTGACTTGCTTTGAGAATTCGGACGGCAGGCGGTGCCGACAGCGCGCCACTGGCGGGGTGGATTTGAACTTCCTACGAGCGTGCAGCGAGCCGCGTCGGAACTTCAAATCCAAAAACCTCACCAGCGTCACGTGTCCGCCAGTGTCCCTTTGATCATCCCCTGCGCCCGATGTCCATCACCTCGAGCTCGACCGGGACCTCGCGGCCTTCCCGTTGCACGCTCACCGTGACCCGCTTTCCCACCCCGACGCGCTCGAGCTCCTGGATCAGGTCCGCCAGCCCCCGCACCGGCTTGCCGTTGACTCCGACGATGACATCGCCCGGCTTTCCGGTGTTCGGATCCATTCCGCGCAGACCGGCGCGCTCGGCGGAGGAGCCCGGGGAGGTTCTGATGATGATGACGCCTTGCACGCCCGCGCGCGTCGCCGCGGCCTCGCTGGCGGCAACGATGCCGATGCCCGGCGTCGGTACGGAGCCTCTGCGGATGAGCTCGGGAACGACGCGATTGACGGAATCGATCGGGATGGCGAAGCCAATGCCCGCGCTGGTCCCGGACGGGGAAAGAATCGCGGTGTTGACGCCGATCACCCGTCCTGCCGAGTCGAGCAGCGGACCGCCGGAATTTCCCGGGTTGATGGCTGCATCGGTCTGAATCACGTTGGTGATTTCGCGGCCGCCGCTGGTGGGCAGCCGACGCTTGAGCGCGCTGATGATGCCGGTGGTCAAGGATTGATCGAGGCCGAACGGATTACCGATCGCAAACACCCATTGCCCGACTTTGAGGTCGTCCGATGTGCCGATCGGAACCGGCGGCGGCAATGAACGCGTGTTGTCCACGCGAATGACCGCGAGGTCGTAGTTGGGCGCGGTCCCGACGATTTGGGCGCGCAATACCTGGCCGGAGGCGAGCCGAACGGCGAGACTGCCCGTCCCCTCGACCACGTGATCATTGGTGACGATGTGGCCGGCCGCGTCCCAAACGAAGCCTGTCCCCGATTGCGTCGGACCGTTCTCGCCCTCGGATGGTGGCGCTTCGAGCACGCCGGCCCGCCCTACCACTTGTACGACGGAAGCAGATACGCGCTCGAAGATTTCAATCGACATGCGCTCGATGTCAGACAAGCTGCCGCGCGGCTCGACCGTGCGCGGGGTCGAAGCCGAAAACAGCAAGCGGTCGACATAGGGCTGAGCGAGATAAACGGCCAGGACAACTAAAAGCGCACCAACCACGATCTTTGAGAAGCGGTCGCCCATCTCAGGACCTCCTCGCCTATTCTATCGAAATCACGAGCGTAATGAAATTGTTCCCGGAAGCGACGCGGAGAATTTCGGGGCCTCTGCTGTCTCCGTCCTGCGCGTCATGAAAGCGGCGACACGACCAGTACGTCGGCATCGGGCGTCGGCGCGAACAGCCGCTCGACATCGGCCTTGCGCCGCTCGAGCGCGAGCCGCTGATTGATGTGGCCCTTGTCGGTGATCTCGTTGGCGTCGATCGAAGGCACATCTGCCAGCAGCAGCACGCGCACGATCCGCTGCGAGGAGCCGCCGTGGTCGGCATTCCATCTCGCGATGGCGCGCCCGACGTGCGCGCGCACGGCAGGATGGCGGGCAAGCTCGGGCAACGAAGCTTCGCAGCCGACGAGCTTGCGGCAGCCGGCGGCGTTGAGCCACGCCAGCATGCCGATCCATTCGCGGTTCTCGCCGGCGATGATGGCGTCTTGCAGCACCGGCGAGGCGGCGGCGAGCGCCGCGACCCGGAGCGCGCCCACGGCGACCCAGGTGCCGGTGGCGAGCTTGAAGTCCTCGGCCAGGCGGCCATCGAACACGATGCCTTTGGCCGGCTCGGCCGGGTCGGCAAAGCGCACGGCGTCGCCCGGCCTGTAGAAGCCGTCCTCGTCGAATGCCGCCCGCGTGAGATCGGGCCGTTTCCAGTAGCCGGGCGTTACGTGCGGGCCGCGCACGCGCACTTCGAGCTTGTCGCCGACTGGCACGAGCTTGAGTTCGACGCCGGGGACGGGCACGCCGATCGGACCCGCGCGCTCGATCATGAAATGCGCGGCAGTCGAAAGCGGCGAGGTCTCGGTGGTGCCCCACGACGAGGTCATCGGCACGCGCTCGCCGGTTGCGCGTTGCGACACGGCTTCGAGCCGTTCCCACAGGTCCTGCGGCAAGGCGGCGCCGGCATAGAAGATCAGGCGCAGCTTGCCGAAAAACGAGCGCGCCAGTGCTTCGTCCCGTTCGAGAAACGGCAGCAGCGCCGCATAGCCGGCCGGCACGTTGAAATAGACCGTGGGCGAGACCTCGCCGAGATTGCGCATAGTCTCGTCGATGAGACCGGGCACCGGCTTGCCGCCGTCGATGTAGAGCGTCCCGGCATGGCGCAGCACCAGATTGAAATTGTGGTTGGCGCCGAAGGTATGGTTCCACGGCAACCAATCGAGCAGGACGAGCGGCGCCTCGTCGAGGAACGGCCAGATCTGCGCGAGCTGCTGCTGGTTCGCCGTCAGCATGCCGTGGGTGTTGATGACGCCCTTGGGCAGGCTGGTCGAACCGGACGTGAACAGGAACTTGGCGATGGTATCGGCGCCAATCCCCGCGGCGGCTCGGTCCAATGCCGGGCCAGGATGGCCCAGCGCCAACTGATCGAAGGCGGTGACGCCCTCGATGTGGGCGCCGTTACGGCTCGCCACGATCTCCGCTTTCAGCTCAAGCGCTGCGAGCGCCTTGGCGAAAGGGCCGGTGTCCGCGACATAGACCAGGCCGGGCGCGAGCAAGGCGGCGATGTGCTTGAGCTTGGCATGGTCCTGGCTCTGGAGCGAATAGGCGACCGAGATTGGCGCCACGGGAACGCCGGCGGCGTGGCCGGCGAGCGTGAGCAGCGCGTGATCGATGGCGTTTGCGGAGAGGATCATCACCGGCCGCTCGGCCGAGAGCCCGCGCTCGATCAGACTCTGCCCCAGCGCGTCGACGAGCGGGCGCGCCGCCGCATAGGTCAACTTGCGCCAGGCGCCGCCGTCGCGCTCGGCCAGGAACAGGCCCGCCGGATTGCGCTCGACCGCCGCACGGAAGAGGCGCGCCAAGCTCGGAACATAGGGCGCCAAGGGCTCGCTCGAGCGGCAGTGCAAAGCACCGTTGCGGCCCGGCTCGCAGACGA
Organism: Pseudomonadota bacterium; assembly: GCA_046725125.1. Classification (GTDB taxonomy): domain Bacteria; phylum Pseudomonadota; class Alphaproteobacteria; order Rhizobiales; family Xanthobacteraceae; genus VAZQ01. The sequence goes on from JBKOXY010000300.1 coordinate 5,757, forward strand.
TGCAAGGGCGCGCATAGGCAATCGGGCGCAGCCGCGCCGCTCCGGGCATTTGGCGTCCTCCCCGCCTGCCCCCGGCGTGGGGGCCGCCCCCGCCGCGATCGGCGGACTTGCTCGGCCGGGAGCGCGCGCCCCCGGCGGATGACTTGAAGCATCATAACCCACAATGGCAGGGTAGGGATGGCCTGCTGCGTCGGGCCGCTAGTGTCCCGATTCCGAAGTTCGCAAGCCCTTGCGGTACACTCTCGTGCGAACTTCGGAATCAAAGGGACACTAGCAAACTTATGACTCTAGTGTGGTTTTTGGATTTGAAGTTCCTATGCGAACTTGCTGCTTGCTCGTAGGAACTTCAAATCCACCACACTAGCACTCGGGTCGCCATGACAACCGCAAATTCATCTGCGCCCACGGAACACGTCACCGCCGCGCTGCTGGTGATTGGTGACGAGATCCTCTCGGGCCGCACCAAGGACAAGAACATCGGCTATATCGCGGAATATCTGACCGCGCTCGGCATCGACCTCAGGGAGGTCCGCGTGGTCGGCGATGAGGAGGGGCCGATCGTCGAGGCGCTCAATGCGCTGCGCCACCGCTATACTTACGTCTTCACCACCGGTGGCATCGGGCCGACCCACGACGACATCACCGCCGATTGCGTCGCCAAGGCGTTTGGGGTGCCGATCGACGTCGATCCGCGCGCGCTCGCGATTCTGCATGAGCGGCTGCGCGCAACCGGAGCGGAAATGAACGAGGCGCGGCTGCGCATGACGCGCATTCCCAAGGGCGCCGATCTCGTGCTCAACAAAGTGTCGGGCTCGCCCGGAATTTGGATCGATAACGTCATTGTCATGGCCGGCGTGCCAACCATCATGCAGGCGATGCTCGACGAGGTCGCCCCCAAGCTCAAAACCGGCGTTCGCATTCTGTCGCAGACGTTGCGCGCGGACGCGCGCGAGGGCGACATCGGCACGCAGCTCGGCGAGATTGCCAAGGCCAATCCCGAAGTCGCGATCGGCAGCTATCCGTTCTTCGATCCGCAGCACGGACCCAATACCAACGTCGTGCTGCGTGCCCGCGACGCGCAAAAGCTTGCGATCGCCACGCGCGCGGTGGAGGACATGCTGCAGCGGGTCAGGGGCGCGCAATCGAGCGGGTAGACGCCGCGCGGTGAACGCCGCGCGCTGACGCGCTCGTGATGTCCGCCGCCATACGATTGCGGGTAGGATTGCAAGAAGGGGGCGGGCTCGCACGCCAGGAGGCGGTCATGCCGTTTCACCCCACGCGCCGCGGAGTGCTGGGCGCGCTCGCCGCGGCCGGATTTGCGTTCGATGATGCGCTCGCGCAGCCGCTTGCACCGACGCCGCAGTGCCACGATGGCGATGAGCCGACCGTGCGGCAGACCGAAGGGCCGTATTTCAAGCCCAGCTCGCCGCTGCGCGCCGATCTCGTCGAGCCTGGCAGCGCGGCGCGCCGGGTCGAGCTCAGCGGGCAGGTTCTGACGCGCTCCTGCCGGCCGGTCGCGCAGGCGCTCCTCGACCTCTGGCATGCCGACGAACGCGGCGAGTACGACAACGCCGGCTTTCGCTATCGCGGGCATCTGTTCACCGATGCCGAGGGCCGCTACCGCTTGCGCACCATCTTGCCGGCGCTCTATACCGGCCGCACCCGCCACTACCACGTCAAGGTGCAGGCGCCGCAGCAGCGCCTGCTCACCACCCAACTCTATTTTCCGGACGAGCCGATGAACCGCCGCGACGGATTGTTCCGCCGCGAGCTGGTGATGCGAATGGCCGAGGCCGAGGGCGGGCTCGCCGCGCGGTTCGATTTCGTGCTCGACATGCGCTAGAACGCCCCAGCACTTTCCGGTCGGGGAAAACGATGGCGCAACCGCTCGAGCAACCGCAGCCGCAGCCGCAGCCGCAGCCGCAGAAAGCCTTTCCGGTTTCGTGGGATCAATTCCATCGCGATGCGCGCGCGCTCGCGTGGCGGCTGGCCGGCGCCGGCCCGTTCCAGGCGATCGTCTGCGTAACCCGCGGCGGCCTGGTCCCCGCCGCGATCGTCGCCCGCGAGCTCGGCATACGGCTGATCGAGACGGTGTGCGTCTCGAGCTACAACCACATCACGCAAGGCGAACTCAAGGTGCTCAAGGACGTGGCGCGGAGCATCGTCGGCATAGGCGGCGGGCGCGGCAAGGGCGTGCTGATCGTCGATGATCTCGTCGATACCGGCAAAACCGCAAAGGTGGTGCGCGAGGTGCTACCCGAGGCGCATTTCGCGACCGTCTACGCCAAGCCCATGGGCCGACCCATGGTCGACACGTTCATCACAGAGGTATCGCAGGACACCTGGATCTATTTTCCCTGGGACACCGGGCTTGCCTTCCAGCCGCCGATCCGGGACGGTGAAATGTAGAGGCGCGCCCCGTCGCGTTCGGTTATGATCGCCGTCATCACGCCCGGATATCGCGGCTCGAGGAGGATTTGCCATGGATGCCGTCACGCCGAAGTCGCAAAAATCCGCCGACCAGCATTCCCACGTCGTGCGGCCCGCCAATATGGAATGGCAGAAGACCCGCTTCCCGGGCTGCGAGGTCAAGACGCTGTTATTCGACCGGGAGACCGGGCTCGTCACCGCGCTGATGCGCTTTGCGCCCGGAGCCGTTCTTCCCGACCATGAGCATGTGAAGATCGAGCAAACCTACGTGCTCGAGGGCAAGCTCGTGGACAAGGAAGGCCCTGCCGCGGGGCTCGAGGTCAAGCCCGGTGAGTTCGTCTGGCGCGAGAGCGGCAGCCGCCATGTCGCCTGGACGCCCGAGGGCGGGCTGATGCTGGCGATGTTTCAGATTCCCAATAAGTTCTACGAGCGCGACGGCCGTGTGACCGATGTCAGCGGGCAGGATTGGGAAACCGTCTGGGGCCGCGCGCTCAAACAGTAAGCGGCGTCACCCGTCGCTCCCGGCGCACCCGATTTCGGGCCCTCCCGAAACCGGGCACGTGCGCAGACCGGGTAAACGTGCGCGCGCCAGCACTGCTGGGAGCGCTTGCACCTGGGCCGCGTGGTGGAACGGTAGACACAGCAGACTTAAAATCTGCATCCCACTCTTGGGAGTCCCGGTTCGAGTCCGGGCGCGGCCACCA
>JBKOXY010000445.1:0-7125 GCA_046725125.1 Pseudomonadota bacterium
AAGAAGGTGGACATGATCCCCGCGGTCATTCCGTTCTCCTACGATCCCGAGCTGCGCAAGATCGGCCGCACGCTGTTCGTCCAGCGCGATGCGATCGGCGTCACCGACATGATCGTGTGGACCGCGCGCAAGCCGTTCCTCGACAAGAACCGCGCCGCCATGGTCGACTTCATGGAGGACACGCTGCGCATCACGCGCTGGTACCTCGATCCGAGCAACCACAAGGAGGCCATGGAGATCGCGGGCCGCGTCACCAAGCAGCCGCCGGAGCGCTTCGATTGGCTGTTCACCAAGCGCGACGCCTACCATGACCCCAACATGCTGCCCGATCTGGTGGCGCTGCAGAAGAACGTCGACATGACGCGCGATCTCGGCTTCGTCAAATCGGCCCCCGACGTCAAGAAGCATGCCGATCTGAGCATCGTGGAAGAGGCGGCGAAGCGGCTCAAATAAGCGCGGGCGCGGAAATGACGGCCGGGCCGCGACTAGGTTAAGATCGCCGGGCGAGACAAGCGTGCCTCACGGGCTCAAGTCATCGGCGCCGGAGCGGCAATGACCGATTACTGGGTGAGCAAGCTGTTCTTCGATCTGCAGCACGATGCGAAGCTGGCGGCGGAGTATCGCGCCAATATGCCCGCCGTGCTCGAGCGCTACGAGATCAAGGCGGACATCCGCAAGGCGCTGCTCGAAGACGACGTGGGCAAGATCGCGCCGCTGGTCAACGCCTACCTTTTGCGCTTCTACTTCCAGATCCGCGGCATGCCGGAAGGCGAGTTCATCGCGCGGCTGCACGCGCTCAAGGCCGGGAAAGGGAAGGTCGATGGCTGATCTCGTGGGCGTGTTCGCGGCCAGTCACGGGCCGATCATCGCGCGGGACTGGGAGACCATGCCGCGAGATCACCGCAACCGGTTGGCGGCCGGCTTCGACGAGATCGGGCGGCGGCTCAAGGCGTGCCGGCCGGACCTCCTCGTCGTCATCTCGCCCGATCACTGGGTCAATTTCTTCATCAGCAACCTGCCGGCGGTCTGCATCGGCATCGGCGACGAGCACGACGGCCCGCCCGAGCCGTTCATGAAAAAGGTGTTTCCCCGCGAGCGCCTCAAGGGCCACGCCGCGTTCGGGCGCCATTTGCTCGAGACCGCGCTCAACGACGATTTCGAGCCTGCGCTGTCGCACCGCCTCAAGCTCGACCACGGCACTTGCATCCCGCTCTGGCGCATCGGCGTCGACGCCGAGCTGCCGATCGTGCCCGTGATCGTCAACGACCTCGAGGAGCCGATGCCGAGCATCCGGCGCTGCCTGGCCTGGGGCCGGCTGCTGAGACAGGCGATCGAGAGTTACCCCGAACCGTTGCGGGTGGCGGTGCTCGGCACCGGCGGCTTGAGCCACTCGATCGGCGAGCCGACGATGGGATGGATCGACGAGGAGTTCGACCACGCCTGCATCAAGCACTTCGAGGAGGGCGAGGATGCGCGGCTCGCCGCTTTTCTCACCGATGCGCTTGCGCGCACCGGCAACGGCGCGCACGAAATCCGCGACTGGGTGATCGCCCACGCCGCGGCGGGCAGCAAGGGTTTCGAGCTGATCGACTATTTCCCGAGCCCGCAGACGCTCGTCGGCGCCGGATTCGCGTCGTGGCAGGTGACGGGGAGCGCGTAGGCCGCTCGCCGGCGCTTCTGCCTTCGATTGCGCCGCTCGCGCGAAAGTGTGCCGCAAGGGCTTGCGAACCTCGCAATCGGCACACTACGTGCCGTCCCATGGCAATACCGCCGAAGAACGCGAAAGCGAGGCCGAGATGGTCGCAACCGCGCCATATTCCGCAGAACCGCCGCACGCTTCTCCGACCGCCCTCGGCCGCGCGGCCGCGTTGAGCGAGCGAATCAGCGGATTCTTCGCGAGCAGGCTTTCCATCACCATCATCCTCGTGCTGCTCGTCCTGGCCGGACTTCCGGTCGCGGTCTGGCTCGACCTGCGCAACATGTCGGAACGCGCGCTGAGCGAGCAGGCCAACGAGCTATCGTCGACGATCGACAGCATCCGAAACTATTACGCGAGCAGGGTGGTCGGCCGCGTGCTCGCCGACGGCGAGAAGACGCACGTGCTCCCCAACTATGCGGAGGTCCCCGGCGCCATTCCGATCCCGGCCACGCTCTCGCTCGAGCTTGGCGACTTGATCAACCGAAACAACGGCAACACGCAATTCCGCTTTTTCTCGGATTATCCTTTCAAGAATCGTCCGCCCCATGCCTTCGACGACTTCGAGCGGCAGGCGCTCGAGAGCCTGCGGCAAAATCCGCATTCGCGCGTGTACGATGTTTCAGGCTCGATTTTCGACCGCCGCGTCCGGCTGGCCACCCCGATCATCATGGCGGCCGCCTGCGTGAATTGCCACAATACACATCCCGACAGCCCCAAACGCGACTGGCAAGTCGGCGACGTGCGCGGCATCGAGGAGTTCACCATCAGCCAGCCGATCGCGGCCCACATCTTCGCGTTCAAATATCTGCTCCTTTACTTCGCCTTCGTCGCCGCCACCGGCCTCGCCTTCATCGGGCTGCAACGCCACCAATCCAGCGTGATCGCACGCTTCAACAGGGAGTTGGCGCGAAGCAACGAGTTCCTCTCGGGCTTAGCGAAAAAAATTGCAAAATATCTGCCGCCGCAACTCTACCGCGGCATTTTCGCCGGCAAGGACGTTGAGATCGCCACCGAGCGCAAGAAGCTGACGGTCTTCTTCTCGGACGTGGTCGACTTCACGGCGACCGCAGAGCGAATGCAGCCGGAAGAACTCACCGCACTGCTCAACGAATATCTGACCGAAATGTCGTCGATCGCGGCGGCGCACGGCGGCACGGTCAACAAATTCATCGGCGACGCGATTCTCGTGTTCTTCGGTGATCCCGAATCGCGTGGGGCGGTCAAGGACGCAAGGGCGTGCCTGGCGATGGCCTTGGACATGCAGCGCCGCCTTGCCGAGCTCAACGTGCGATGGCGAAAGCGCGGCATCGAGGAGCCCTTCCGCGTGCGGATGGGCATCAACACCGGCTTCTGCAACGTCGGCAATTTCGGCAGCGACGACCGAATGGATTACACGATCATCGGCGCCGAGGCCAATCTCGCGGCGCGTCTACAGTCGATTGCGGAGCCGGGCGGGATCGTGCTGAGCTACGAGACCTTCATGCTCGTGCGCGACATGGTGCGCGCGCGTCCGCTCGAGCCGATCACGTTGAAGGGCATCGCGCATCCGGTCGTGCCCTACGCAGTGGAGGGCAGCATCGCCGCGGCGGGCAAAGCTGCGCCAGTCATCAACGAGCATGACACCGGGCTCGACCTCTTCATCGATACCAGCGCGATCGATGCGTCGGCGGCGGAGCGCGTGCGGCGGACACTCGAAAACGTCGTCGCCGAGTTGAAGCTGCGCGGCCGCACGGTCCAACAAAATTGAACGATTGCTAACGCGGCTGATGCAGCCACGCCTTCCCTTCACACAGTGCTCGGCGCCTCCGCCTCCTGGGCATCATCGTAGTTATGCTCCCTCGTAGCGGGAATGTACTTGCAGTCGAGTAGCCTGCGAGAGAGATATATCACCTGCCGACTTCCCCAAAATTTATGCGGCCGCGTACGGCCGGAATGACACGCAAGCGTCAACAGCCAATACAGAATATTTTGGCCGAACCGGTGCGCGTGTTCCCAAGGTGAAAGTTTAGCCGGGTCACGAATGACTTCGAATCCATGTCGTGTGGCGATACGATGAAGCGCGTCGAGATTTGTAATCGCGCGGATGATGTTTATGTCCGAGAGTTGCGGCTTACTCATCAGAAATTGAGCCAGTCCACGAAGGGATTTTGCGAGGCTCCGGTTGAAGCGGCATCCCCACGCCAGGGAATAGCCTGCGATAGGTTTGACAGGGATCTGCTCATTCCAGAGGTGGAGGTCGATCACCCGGTCACCGGGGCGACCGGACGTTCCGTCGGAAAGCAGCACATCACTCGACAGCCGGCTGAGCTGGGCCCGAAGAATGCAGTCCGGCTTGTGGCTGTACTCGAACACGCCCTCCCGCCTTCGCAACCAACTGTCGAGGGCAAAAATGAACTCCGCCCAAAGTGGCCGCGTGTGGCGGTTTGCTCCAGGTCGATTCTCAATGCGACGCATGGAACATACCCGAAATGCCCACGGGTGGTCCCATCGGTTGAAAATCGTCAGATGGCATCGGGATAAAATCGTCATACCGCCTTTTTGAAATTGGTGTCATCACCTATCCGTGGGTACGCGAGCAACATAGCTCCGCTTGAGCATTTCTCTCCTTGGAGAGCGGATTCAACTCACTGCGGTCAGCCCGACGTGACCAAGCCTGCAATAGGCTTCACATCGTCGCTGCCGGGGAACACATCGGCCGCGAGCGCGTGGTCATTTGCCCGAAGATGATCCTTCAGCAATCCTTTGAGCACGGCGCGCACATCGATGGTCGGCTTGAGGTCGCGGTTTTCCCACAAGTTCGCCGCCTTCAACCCAGGCCAGTCGGCGATCACACGACCGCCTTTGAGCGCGCCGCCGGCGAGTAGCATGACGGTGGCGGTGCCGTGGTCGGTGCCATTAGTGCCGTTGATGCGCGCCGTGCGGCCGAACTCGGTGACGAGCACCACGACGGTCTCGCGCCACGCCGGTCCCATGTTATCCTGCACGGCGGCGAGAGCCCCATCGAGCGCGCCGAGCAGTTGCGCCAGCCAGCCAGCCGCGATGCCTTCATTGTAGTGCGTGTCCCAACCGTCAAGCGCGAGCGCGCCGACGCGCGGACCGTCGGGCTGCGCCAGGAACTTCGCGGCAGCGCCAACGGCCTCGGCGAAATAGGCCCGCAACTGAGCGAGGTCGGGGCCGGCGATCTGGCCGACCGGCTTCTGCTCCATGCTGTCGGCCGGCGCAATTGCCGTGAGCCTCGTGCGGCCTTCAAGGACGCGCGCGAAGTTGACGTCGGTGTGCCGATAGAGGTCCAGCAATCGCATGACAGTGTCGTCGCTTGCTGGCAGAACTCGCCGCGGCGACCACGCCAGTACCGGCGCTGGCCCACGAACGACCAACGGGGTCACCGGTCCGACGGCGAAGGCCCTGCCCCCGTTCGAGCCGACGCGGTCCTCGGGCGCAAGGCCCACCAGTAAACGGTTGAGCCACCCGGTGTAGGTCGCGCTTGGCTTTTCGACACCGCTCTCGAGCACGTCCTGGCCGTCGAAATGCGAGCGCTCGCGATAGGACGTGGCAGCGGCGTGGACGACAATCGCCTCGTTCGCTTTGAACATACGGTGCAGATTCGGCATCGCTGGATTGAGCGCGAAGAAATCGTCGAGCTTGAGTGCTGATATCTTGCTGTCGAGCGTCAGCGCATTGTCGCCGCGCAGCGAAACCCAATCCGGATCTCCAACCGGGGCCACTGTCGCGAGCCCGTCGAGCGCACCGCGCAGTACGATCGTCAGAAAGCGCGGGTCGCGCCCTTCGGCACGCGCGAGCTTCGGCAGATACGCCCAGGCGAACAGAGTGCCCGAAGCGAGCAGCAATTCCCGGCGCGACGGTGCGTGGCGTTCGGTCATGATTTATCTCCGCAGGAACTCTGGCGCCATCAGCAGCAGGGCGAGCGCCTGCGCGCGACTTTCCGCGCGAGCGACCGTGTTGCGGGTCTCGGCCGACGCCAGCGGGCCGAGCCCCGCCTCGACAAGCGCGACGGGATCCAACCGGTCAGCCACGCGGCCGGCGAAATTGCTGGCTATATCGACGCGTTGCGACAGGCCGTCGATCCATGTCGACTCGTCCTCAGCGAAGCCGTTTGGAGCCGGCGGACGCCACAGCGGCTCGCCGAGCAACGCCTGCCCCGACATGACACGGCCGACCACCCATGGCGCACCCGTGAGGCGCAGCGCGGATATGATCCATTCGGATGGGCGCTTGAGCTTCGTGCGCGCGGGCGTCCATGATTCCTCGGCCGCAATCAGCGTCTTGGCCAGCTCCTTTAGATTGCCGTCACTGTCGGTAAAACTCTTCGCTAGCTTGTCGACCAGCGACGGCGGAGGCGCGTCGGCGATAAAATGCCGGGCGAACTTATGCGCGATGTGCCCTGCAGTCGCCGGATGCCGCGCCAGATCTGCGAGCACGGCACGGCCCTGATCGACCCCAGTGTCGGGATAGCTCTTGCCGATCACAGTCTGTTCGCCCGGCTCATGCAGACGCTTGACGAAAACGAACTCCCCGCCATGGTTGGGCTCGCCAAGCCCCACCCAGGTCCACCCCGTGAGCACATTGGCAAAGTGCGTGACATCGTCCTGCGAATAACCGGTGCGGACGCCGAGCGTGTGCAGCTCCAGAATTTCGCGGGCAAGGTTTTCGTTTAAGCTCTTCTCGCGGTTAATGCCGGCGACCGAATTCGGGCCGATGGATTGCAAGTTATCGAGATAAAACAACATGGCGGGATGGCTTTCGACCGCGGTCAGCATGTCGACGAAGCGGCCAAGGACGCGCGGGCGTATCGCCTCGCGCTCATAGGCGCCGGCCATGGAAACGATCTTGTCGGCCGAAACACAGAAGTGATTCGACCAAAACCAAACAAGGCGCTCGACGAAGCCGATCTCCGCGGCGACGGCGACTTCGATGCGGACTTTGGCCTCGTTTTGAACAAGCTGAGCCGGCAATGGCGGCGGCTGGTTCTGCTGAGTCTGAGCCGGTTCCGGCTTGGGAGCCTGCGCGTCCCCGTTTGGTTTCATCGCATCGCCGTCGGCCGTGCCAACAACCATGCCCTTCGTCTCTGTCTCCTTTTTGGCGCGCTGCGTTAGCTTTTCCTTCGCCAGCCGTTCAGCGCGGAACTCGAAAAAGGCACGCGCCGCCTGCCCGCTGTTGGGCAGATTCGCCGCCGCGACCCGCCCGGCGCCGGGCCGTTCGAGGTCGGCTAGCAATGCGCCGCGCGGATCGTCTGCGATTGCGGCGATTGAACCGGCGACCGGTCCGAAACCGAATCGGTGCAACGCGAGTGCTGCTTCAAGTCTGGGGTTGGTCGTCATGTTGTCGTCTCGGGCCAGCGAATTGATCCTGCGGCGAGCGCACCGGCGCTCAATCAGCCTCGAGCGCTGAGCAGGCTTCGAATTTCA
>JBKOXY010000405.1:0-9141 GCA_046725125.1 Pseudomonadota bacterium
GGTGCCGGCTGGATTGCCTACGACCCAACGAACGGGACGATCGGCGGCGGCGACTTGATACGCGTTGCGGTCACCCGTGACATCAGTCAGGCGGTTCCCATCGCCGGCAGTTTTATCGGCACGCCCAATGACTATCTCGGCATGACAGTTGATGTATCGGTGGTTTCGGAAAATCGCGAATGTGCAAGAATGGCTTCTCGCTCCTGATGGCTGAGCAATCAGTGGCCGAGATGCCGTACCCCCAACAAGGTCATCGAGCTCCCGGTTCGTATCAGTAGTAGCTCAGCTTGAAGACCAGGCGCGGCGCGGGTCTTTCATCTTCTTACCGCGATCAGACCAGGAACTTCAGCAGCATCAGCATTTTGAGCCGTTTGGAACGAAAGGTGTCCAGCCAGCGTAGTGTTTGCAATGTGCGGACGTGGGAACTTTCGTTTCTCGCTCCGGGTTATCTAGGCAAGTGGTGCTTTCCGGGAGGAAATCCCCAAAGACGGCCATGGAGAGTGACCACGGGGAGCCCCGGGTCCGGAAGACTCCGGGGCTCTCTGTTTGTCGCCGAAGCCAAGACCTCATCACGGACGAAGCGGGTCAGCGGATGTGGGCGGCGTTGTTTCCGCGATTGTTTCCGCAAGCTTATCAGCGGCTCACTAGCCTGCAGGTTCGCCTTGAACGAGGATAAGTGGGTTCAAATTCAGGCGCCTACCCTCGCTAATCGACCTCCTCGTGCCTATATGCGTTCTTCACCGACTTACGATCAGAAACCAGCGCCGGTGACTGAGAGACCGGAGCACCCTCCTGGCGGGACAAGGGCTCGTCTCGTGTTCACAGCAAAGCAATATCGTGCGAAAGCGGCCGAATATACCGAACTGCTGAAAGCGGCTAGTTTGCCTGCCGAAATCCGCGAATTTCGGAAGCTCGAACGAAGCTACCTTACGCTGGCCGAAAACGAAGAATGGATGGCAGACAATCTCGAAAAAATAAACCGTCCGGGCGCAGACGAAAATTGGTATGGCGACGCCATCATCGCGCAGCAAGGGAAGGATACGTTCGGATGCCCTGGGGCCGACGTCGCAACGCAGTCGGCTGCGATCCCAACAAAGATTCAGCAGCTCTTCGATGACGCCGGTTCCATGGGAGGCCTATTGCAAACAGCGACGCTGCGGGGACAGATCGCCCGCTTCCTACACAAGCATAAGGTCGACGACTTTCGCTGATCGCTCCCGGCGCTTCTCACACGAAATGCGCTTGAGGCGATTTCACAACCTCGTCGGCATGTTCTCGCTGACGAGGCGCGCGCCGCAAAATCATCCGCGAATGGATGTCACTTCCGAGGGACAAACGACAGACCGAAGAGCAGGCTAAGCCCTTCGCTAAGAAGGCGATGGAGCGAATTCCGTCGAGTGCCGATCCGTACCGGCAGAGGTGGCTGTTGCCCCGCATCGGTAAGCCGTGACCCCAGCGAAAACGGTCGTTCGTTCGCTCATACCCTTTCAACGCCGCTCGCCGCCTTGTGGCTGCTCAAAATTCGAAATTCCAAGTTAAATGAAGCCGCCAATGGAGGCGGCCTCATCATCTTGCAAAACAACACCGAGTTATTGCGGCATGAGGTTCGGAGACATTATTGCGTATCGACAACCTTTCGGGCGACTTCGCCTTCAGCGTTGAGGTTCGGCCGGTTTCGCTGCTCCCTCGATTAGATTCCCTGTTCCTCGAAAAAAATTCCCTGATACGCGTTTGGAAATTCCCTGTTCCGTTGCGTAGGGAATTCGGCTGGAAGCCATTGAATTCACTCACTGACCGGACGTCAAAATCGCAGCGCAGGGCCGGATTCAGCAAAATTCCCTGTTAATTTCCCTGTTAGCAGGGAATTTGGTGCGGAGACTGGTTCGCAGCTGACTGCATCGTCAGCCAGCCAGTCTCGTCTCTATGGCATATGTCCGGGTCGCAAGAATTTGTGCGTCATTCCCGCGAGTTATGCAGACGACGGCGAGTCTCTGTCCCGCTTTTTTCTCTGTTTCAGGTGACCTTCCCCGAGTTTTGCGCGCTAGTCTCTGGTCGATAATTTTCAATATCCGTGTCGTGGCGTGACAGACTCAGTTCGAAGTCGCATGAGACCGGTTCGATCGCTGAACGATTTTAAGAGAAATAAAGCCACCAGGACTCGACGCTGGGGCCAGCGGATTGTGAGGGCCTGGCTCCAGGGCGGCGTTTGAACTTGTTTGAAACGCCGCCCTGATTTCTTGTCTAAGGCTTCTGCCTCCGTCGAGGGCCTAGGCACGACTTGCGTAGCCTCGATCAGCTGAGGCTGCGCTCTAGAAGCCCTTGAAGCCCTTTCCGCCGAGATCAGGCGAGGTCGAAGCGGTCGAGGTTCATCACCTTGGTCCACGCCGCCACGAAGTCCTTCACAAACTTCTCCTTCGAGTCCGAGCACGCATAGACTTCGGCGAGGGCCCGAAGCTGGGAGTGCGAACCGAAGATCAGGTCGACGCGCGTGCCGGTCCACTTGAGTTCGTTCGTCTTCCGGCCGCGCCCCTCGTACACGCCTTCAGAGCCAGCGGACGGCTGCCATTGCGTGCTCATCTCGAGCAGGTTGACGAAGAAGTCGTTCGTTAGCGTCTCGGGCCGCTTGGTCAAGACGCCGTGCTTGGACTGGCCGGCATTTGCGCCCAGGACGCGCAGGCCGCCGACGAGAACCGTCATCTCAGGCGCCGTCAGGGTCAGCAATTGCGCCCGATCCACCAATGCCTCCTCAGGCGACATGAGCTGCTTGCCGCGTAGATAGTTGCGGAAACCGTCGGCGGTGGGTTCGAGCGGTGCGAAGGACTCGACGTCTGTTTGCGCCTGCGATGCGTCCATGCGCCCCGGCGTGAAGGGGACCTTCACGTCGTGGCCGGCGGCCTTCGCGGCTTTCTCGACCGCGGCGCTGCCGCCGAGAACGATCAGGTCGGCGAGCGAAACCTTTTTGCCGCCGGATTGTGACGCGTTGAACTCCTTCTGGATCGCTTCGAGTTTCTGCAGGACCGTCTTCAGCTGAGCCGGCTGGTTGACCTCCCAGTCCTTCTGCGGCGCGAGGCGAATGCGCGCGCCGTTCGCGCCGCCGCGCTTGTCGGAGCCGCGGAACGTCGACGCCGACGCCCAAGCCGTCGAGACCAGCTGCGACACGGACAAGCTGGACGCGAGGATTTTCGCCTTGAGAGCGGCGATGTCCTGCTCATGGATCAGCGGATGATTCACAGCGGGGATCGGGTCCTGCCAGATCAGGATTTCCTTCGGGACGAGCGGGCCGAGATAACGATGGATCGGCCCCATGTCGCGGTGCGTGAGCTTGAACCACGCGCGGGCAAACGCGTCCGCGAGCTGATCCGGATGCTCGTAAAAACGCCTCGAGATCTTCTCGTAGGCCGGGTCCATCCGCAGCGAGAGGTCTGTGGTCAGCATGGTCGGCACGTGCTTCTTCGACTTGTCGTAGGCGTCCGGGATCGTGGCGGCGGTGCCTTTCGCCTTCCACTGATAGGCGCCGGCTGGGCTCTTCGTCAGCTCCCATTCATTGTTGAACAGGTTCTCGAAGAAGTGATTGCTCCACTTCGTCGGCGTCTGCGACCAGGTGACCTCAGGGCCGCCGGTGATGGCATCGGCGCCGAAGCCCGTGGCATATTTGCTCTTCCAGCCGAGGCCCTGATCCTCGATGAGGGCGCCTTCGGGCGCCGGGCCCATCAGTGACGGATCGCCGGCGCCGTGGGTTTTGCCGAAGGTGTGGCCGCCGGCAATGAGCGCAACCGTCTCCTCGTCGTTCATCGCCATGCGGAAGAACGTTTCCCGGATGTCCTTGGCCGCCGCGACCGGATCCGGCTTGCCGTTCGGCCCTTCCGGATTCACGTAGATCAGACCCATCTGCACGGCGGCGAGAGGATTCTGCAGCTGACGTTCGCCGCTGTAGCGTTCGTCCCCCAGCCAGGTTCCCTCGGGACCCCAGTAGAGCTCTTCGGGCTCCCAGACATCGGCGCGACCGCCGCCGAAACCGAACGTCTTGAAGCCCATCGACTCCAGGGCGACGTTGCCGGAGAGAATCATAAGATCGGCCCAGGAGATTTTCCGCCCGTATTTCTGTTTGATCGGCCACAACAGCCGGCGCGCCTTGTCGAGGTTCGCGTTGTCCGGCCAGCTGTTGAGGGGCGCGAAGCGCTGCTGGCCGGCGCCGGCGCCGCCGCGGCCGTCGGCGATGCGGTACGTGCCCGCGCTGTGCCATGCCATGCGGATCAACAGCGGCCCGTAATGGCCAAAGTCGGCCGGCCACCAATCCTGCGACTGTGTCATCAAGGCATGGAGGTCCTTGATCACGGCATTCAGGTCGAGGCTCTTGAATTCCTTGGCGTAGTCGAACGCCTCGCCCATCGGATCGGACAGGGTGGAGTTCTGGTGGAGAACCTGAATGTTCAGCTGGTTCGGCCACCAGTCACGGTTCGTGTGCATGACCGGGCACTTGCCCGCGCTCTCGTCGGTCTTTGCGTCCATGGTTCTCTCCGAGCGTGTTCCGCTTTGTTCCCGTTCCGTATACAAGGATCATCGGTTCTTGGAAAGTGATCCAGCTTCATGGGTGCAATGACAAAGAGCTAGTCACGCGAACTGTCCTGATCACCGGAAGCATTGCACAACCTGCCATCGGAATTGACGATGAAGGTAACCAGGTCACCTGGGGGTCCGTCGCGTCCGTAGGCACCTAGTCCAGCGTTTCTTGGCTATGCAGGCATGATCAATTTATGAGTATAGGGTCTCATACCGTGCTCACCGGGAACTTGGCCGAGGTCATTCCCGAACGCGCCAGCCAGTGCATGCGCGCTGGATTATTTTGCCATGCCGGAGATGGCTTGAGCATGAAGCGAACTACCGCTTGTGAGGGCGATGATGGGAATCGCAGATCTCGCGATCTAGTCTCGTCTCCGCCACCCCACACGCGAAGACCGTTCAAGACCGTGGTCCGTCGATTCTAGACCGGAACGCACAGGGCATTCGGCACGAGAAGATTGTCGTAGACGCAGCGGCGCTCGGCGAGCTTCAGCGCGCCACCTACGCGACGGAACACGTCATAGTAGACGCCGACCTGATGCAGCGTCGCATCGGGGCGATCGAACAGTACCTGAAGCACCACATAGTTCGCGCGGGCCTTCACCGTTCCATTGCCCTCCGCACTCAGGACAACCTGGTTTGCGATGATGTGCCGCAAATAACGCGGCGCAAACATCGAAGTTTCCATGAGCGCGAATGCGCGATCGTGGATCATTCGCTTGTTCTCACAATAGATCAAACCGACCGGCAGTCCGCGGTCGAAATTTTCGCGCGACAGGACAACGTACAGCGCATCGTCGGTGAACATTTCTGTCCAATCCGCCAGTCGCTGCTCGTCGAGCGCCTGCGCATATCGCGCGTTGAAGGATTCGATCTCGTGATGCAACAGCAGAGCTTGCAGGCGCGAATCCAGCGACGCGGCGTCGGGCGGGTGATCACGCGTCAGAGCGGGTTCACCCATGGTTCTAGAGCCCCATCTCCGCGCGCCAGTGCTGATACATGGCCCGGATCGATGCTTCCGAGATCAAACTGTCGGAAGTGCCCGCCGCAACTGCGGGATCGAGCTTCACCAGATGCTGGCCGCCCGGAACGTGCTGCATTCCGTCCTGCACAAACTTGATCGCCTCGTTGTCCTCCAGGCCGAGGAAGCCGGCCGGGCCCATGAGATTACCCTGGCGCAGACGATGGCGGATCATCTCGTCGTCGTCGCCTTCGAAGCCGAACATCGTCCACTTCATAATGAACTCGTGCGGACCAGTCGGTACAATTTGGCGCACGCCGAGCGTATTCATCTCGCGCTGGATGATCAGATTCGGCCAGATGGTCGCCATCGTCACGGACCAGGGACTGTCGAACTCCTCGATGAAGTCCATGAAGCGCGGCTCCGCCAGGGTCATGCCGTCGCGATAGGCGCGCATCTCCTTCTTGGCATCGCTGGAAACGCTCTTGCGCTCTGACTTCGCCGACGCCATCACGCCGTGCCGTCCGGTCGCGTCGGCAAGCATGAGCGACCGGTTACCGGCCACCAACAGCCCGAACGTCACGAGGAAAGTGTGCAGCAGCGTGGCGTGATAAGGATCCTTGAGATTCTCGTGGTAGAGCTTCCAATTGCCGGGCAGCGTGTGGCGGTAGTAACCCAGAAGCCTTGGCTTGCGGCCGTCGAAGGTCGCCTCGAATTCCTTGAGCACCTCCGGCCCGAGGTAATCCTGCAACGATTCCATGTCGCGGACATAGGAAGCGAACACGACGCCGCGGTGAGTCGTGACGTTGAGCCGACGCAATCCATGCTGCGCGTTGTCGAAGTCGGCGGGCATGCCGCCCTTTCCGTTTACGCCGCGTCGGAATGGAACGCCGGCGAGATTGCCTCGAAGATCGTAGGACCATTGATGGTAAGGGCAGACGAATTCTTTGACGTTACCGCTGAGTTCGCGACAGAATTCTGCGGCGCGATGTGAACAGCGGTTCTCGACGACATTGATGGAGCCATCGTCGGCGCGCACGACGACCACAGGCGTTGGACCGACATTGGAGCGGATGAAGTCGCCGACCTTAGGCACTTCGCATTCCAGGGCGACGTAGTTCCAGGTGCGGCCGTGAAAAATCTTCTCGATCTCGCGCTCATAGATCGTCTGATCGGTATAGACCCAATCGGGGATGCGCGTGAGTCCTTCCACTGGCCAAACGTAACGCTTCGTCAGCGAAAGCTCGGGAACCGTGTTCGTGGCGGCAATCTTCCGAGTATTCGCTTTATTGTCCTCTTCAGCAGCCGGAATGCCACCACCCGCTTTGCGATCGGGCGCCGCGTTCGCCATGGCTGGCGCCGAGGCGGCCCGACGCTCCATATCGATGAAGACGTCATCGCCTTCGAGCTTCACGGCATAGGTGCAGAGCTCCTCTGTCGCCGGCGCACACAGCGCCTTCCCGGAGCGAATGTCGAATTGACCCTGATGCAGCGGGCACTCGATCCTGCCGTCTTCGACGAAGCCGTCGCTCAACAATGCCAGCGCATGGGTACAAATTCCGGAGGTGGCAAAGACCTCATTCGATAACCGGTAAAGCGCGACGGGCGAGCCATTCACGTCTACGCCCAGCACGCCGTCCACGCCGATTTCGCTGAAGGATGCGACCCTCTGCCATGTCATCGTCTGCGGCCTCAAACGAGATGGTTCAGCATAGCTTTGATTTTTTGCAAGGCCAATAGGTCCGTGAACTTTGCGCAATCGTGGCAAAGTCTTTCAGGTAATCAGCATACCATCATATCCTTCTAGCGCCTGAACGGGCGGCGTAGCCAATCAATGAACCACGACCAGAGAAAACGCCCGGCATTGAATGGCGTGCGGGGCGCTGCGCGCGTCTCTGTTCCTGCAAGCTGCGCATTGAGATTAGCAGCAAAATCGGAAACCAAGCGACGGCCAAGCTCGAGGACAAGGCCCGAACGCGAGAATTGGGCGAGCGCGCCTTGCAAGCTGTATTCAACCGTCAAGAACACGCGCGTCTGTTGGCCTGCGGCCTCCGGCGCAAGGCGGTAGACGATTTCACCCTTGGTCCGCGAGCCGGTACCCTTGTCGCTGCCCGCGCCGCGAATGATACCGCGCTGCGCCCGATCGTCGCGTTCGATCACGGCGGAGCCGGCGAAGCCGGCCTGGATCGGACCGAGCTTTATCCGCATCTTTCCCTTCGCGGTATTCGCATCGTGCTCGGTCAACTCGGCCCCGTCGAGGCAGGCGGCCACGGCAGGGATGTCCGCGAACATCGCCCATACCGTTGCCGGCGATCTCGCCACCACAAAACTCTCCTCGAACCGTGTCCACCCCGTACGTGCCTCTTCGAGCGCGGGCGCTGGCGCGGGAATCGACGGCGGCGCGACTTTGCCCGTCGGCACGAAGGCATGAAAAGGAGCTGGCTGCGCCGCCGCCGCGGATGTGACGGCCGTGGGTTTCGACCGGCGCGCCGCGACCACGCTTTCCACTGCGTTGATGATGCCCAGATATCCCGTGCACCGGCACAGATTGCCGGAAAGCTCGACCCGGATCCGGTGCGCGTCCGCGTCCGGGAGCCGTCGCACGATGTCGCGCGCCGCGATTAGCATGCCGGAGGTACAGAAGCCGCATTGCAGGCCATGCTCACGTGAAAATGCCGTACGCAGCTCTTGCATGATCGGATCGTCGTCGAAGCCTTCAATCGTTTGCACCGCAATGCCGTCGCACTGAACCGCATACGTGATGCAGGCGCGCGCGGGCTTATCGTCGATCAACACGGTGCATGCACCGCATACCCCGTGTTCGCATCCGAGATGGGTTCCCGTCAGGCGGCAATGCTCGCGCAGGAAATCGGCCAGATGGGTGCGCGGCTCGACCAGCGCCTGGACCTTCCGCCCGTTCACGCTCAGCGCAACCGGCGTCATGATGCGAACACCTGCATCAAGGCGCGCGTCACCGCGGCTGCCGCCATGCTTTGCTCGACCGCATCGAGATCGCTAACCGATTGCGCGAGCGCGTGGCTCACCGCTTCAGTTGAGGCAGCGAGATCTCCTCGTTTTGCCACCTGCTGGGCCAATGACGTGAGCGGCTGGGGTGTCCCGCGCAGCGCGCCGAGAAAGATGCTAGCCACGCCGGATTCGGGATCAAAGACCGCGGCCGCGCTCGCTTCGGCAAACTCGCCCGTCTTGCGACAGAATTTGTAGAAGCCGTATCGTCCGGCGCGCGACAGCTTCGGGACATCGATCGATTCGATGACTTCGTTTGCCGCAAGCGTCGTTGTGAAGGCCCCTTGGATGAAGTGCGCGACCGGAAGGTTGCGCGGCGTGGGACCGCGAATATTGACGGATGCGCCGAGCGCGGCAAGGGCGAGCGGCCAATCCGCCGCAGGATCGGCGTGAGCGAGACTGCCGCCGATAGTGCCGCGGTTGCGCACCGAACGATAGGCGATAGCTGCCGCCACCTCGCACAGCATCTCGCTGCCGGAAAGCCGGCCGCGCGCATCCTCCAGACGGGCGTGGGTGACGCCGGCACCGATGCGCCACGTGCGACCGGCATCTTCCATTTGCTGAAGCGCCTCGAGCCGCGAGATGTCGACCAGGAG
>JBKOXY010000213.1:0-13487 GCA_046725125.1 Pseudomonadota bacterium
GCAAAAGCTCGACGAGAAGGAGATCGTCAAGCGCTACATCAAGTCGATCGACAAGGGCATTCTCAAGGTGATGTCCAAGATGGGCATCTCCACCTACCAGTCCTATTGCGGCGCGCAGATTTTCGATGCCGTCGGCCTCAAGTCCGATTTCGTCGCCGAATATTTCACCGGCACCGCGACCCGGATCGAAGGGGTGGCGCTGACTGAGATCGCCGAGGAGACGGTGCGGCGGCACCGCGGTGCCTTCGGCGATGCGCCGATCTATCGCCATGCCCTAGACGTCGGCGGCGAGTATCAGTTTCGCGTGCGCGGCGAAGACCATGCGTGGACCGCAGCGACGGTATCGGCGCTCCAGCACGCGGTGCGCGGCAACCTCCCCGACGAGTATCGGGCCTATGCCAAGGTCAGCAACGAGCAGTCCGAGCAGCTGCTCACCATCCGCGGCCTGTTCCGGCTCAAATCGGCGCGCGAGGACGGACGCAAGCCGGTGCCGATCGAAGAGGTCGAGCCGGCGGAGCGCATCGTGCGCCGCTTCTCCACCGGAGCCATGTCGTTCGGCTCGATCTCGCGCGAGGCGCATACCACGCTCGCCATCGCCATGAACCGCATCGGCGGCAAGTCCAACACCGGCGAAGGCGGCGAGGAAGCCGACCGCTTCAAGCCGTTGCCCAACGGCGATTCCATGCGCTCGGCGATCAAGCAGGTTGCTTCCGGCCGCTTCGGCGTGACGACGGAATATCTCGTCAACTCCGACATGATGCAGATCAAGATGGCGCAGGGCGCCAAGCCCGGCGAAGGTGGCCAGCTCCCCGGGCACAAGGTCGACAAGATCATCGCCAAGGTGCGCCACTCGACGCCCGGAGTCGGGCTGATCTCGCCGCCGCCGCACCACGACATCTATTCGATCGAGGACTTGGCGCAGCTGATCTTCGACCTCAAGAACGTCAATCCCGACGGGTTGGTGTCGGTGAAGCTCGTCTCCGAGGTCGGCGTCGGTACGGTCGCCGCCGGTGTCTCCAAGGCGCGCGCCGACCATGTGACCATCGCCGGCTTCGAAGGCGGCACCGGGGCCTCTCCCCTCACCTCCATCAAGCACGCCGGTTCGCCGTGGGAGATCGGGCTCGCCGAGACCCACCAGACGCTGGTCGCCAACCGGCTGCGCGGACGCATCTCGGTGCAGGTCGACGGCGGCATGCGCACCGGCCGCGACGTCGTGGTCGGCGCGCTGCTCGGCGCCGATGAGTTCGGCTTCTCGACCGCGCCGCTGATCGCGGCGGGCTGCATCATGATGCGGGTATGCCACCTCAATACCTGCCCGGTGGGCGTGGCGACCCAGGACCCGGTGCTGCGCAAGCGCTTCAAGGGCACGCCCGAGCACGTCATCAACTACTTCTTCTACGTCGCCGAGGAGGTGCGCGAGTTGATGGCCGAACTAGGCTATCGGACGTTCGACGAAATGATCGGGCAGATGCAGATGCTCGACAAGCGCCAGGTCGTCGAGCACTGGAAAGCCAAGGGGCTCGACTTCTCCAGGCTGTTCTTCAAGCCGGACGCGCCGCCGGGAGTGGCGATTTACAACTGCGAACCGCAGGATCACAAGATCCACACCATTCTCGACCGCAAGCTGATCGCGCAGGCGCAGATCGCGCTCGATCGCGGCGCGCCGGTGCGGATCGTGACGGCCATCAAGAACACCGACCGCGCCGTCGGCGCCATGCTCTCGGGCGAAATCGCCAAGCGTTATGGCCACGAAGGGCTGCCCGACGACACCGTCAACGTGAAAATCACCGGCACCGCCGGCCAGAGTTTCGGCGCCTGGCTCGCGCGCGGCGTGACCTTCGAGCTCGAAGGCGACGCCAACGACTATGTCGGCAAGGGGCTGTCGGGCGGCCGCATCATCGCGCGTCCGGCCGCCGATGCCGGCATCGTGCCGGAGGAATCGATCATCGTCGGCAACACGGTGCTGTACGGCGCGATCGAAGGCGAATGCTACTTCCGCGGCGTCGCCGGCGAGCGCTTCGCCGTACGCAATTCCGGCGCCGTCGCCGTGATCGAGGGCGCCGGCGACCATTGCTGCGAATACATGACCGGCGGCATCGTGGTCGTGCTCGGCCGCACCGGCCGCAACTTCGCGGCCGGAATGTCCGGCGGCATCGCCTATGTGCTGGACGAGGATGGCACCTTCGCCTCGCGCTGCAACCTCGCCATGGTCGAGCTGGAGCCGCTGCCCGAGGAAGAGGAAGCGAGCGCGCGCATCTATCACCAGACCCACGATCTTGGCTCGCACGGCCGCGTCGACGTCATGGGCGACATGACCCAAAATGACCTGGAGCGCCTCAACCTCCTGATCACGCGGCACGCCCGCTTCACCGGCTCGACGGTCGCGAACAGGATCCTTGCGGACTGGAAGAAATATTGCCCGATGTTCCGCAAGGTGATGCCGGTCGAGTACCGGCGCGCGCTCGCCGAGTTGCAGCGTGCGCAGATCGTGGAAGCGGCGGAGTAGCGGGCTCCCCCCGGCTGAGTGCGAATGGGCAAGATCACCGGCTTCCTGGAATACGAGCGCGAAGACCGCCACTACGAGTCGGTCGAGGAGCGCATCAAGCATTGGCGCGAATTCGTGCGCCCGCTGCCGGAGGAGGAGAACAAGAAACAAGCGGCACGCTGCATGGATTGCGGCGTTCCCTACTGTCACACCGGTTGTCCGGTCAACAATCAGATCCCGGACTGGAACGACCTCGTCTATCGCGGCAACTGGGAGGAGGCTGCGCGCAATCTCCACTCCACCAACAATTTCCCCGAGATCACCGGCCGCATCTGCCCGGCGCCGTGCGAGGCCGCCTGCACGCTCAACATCGAGGACAACCCCGTCACCATCAAGACCATCGAATGCGCCATCGCCGACCGCGCCCTCGAGCGCGGCTGGGTGAAACCGGAGCCGACCGCGGACAGGACCGGAAAGAAAGTGGCGATCGTCGGCTCGGGTCCGGCCGGACTCGCCTGCGCGCAGCAATTGGCGCGCGCCGGCCACGATGTGCACGTGTTCGAGAAGCTCGCCAAGGCTGGCGGATTGCTGACTTACGGCATCCCCGATTTCAAGATGGACAAGCAGATCGTCGCGCGCCGCGTCGCGCAGATGGAGGCGGAAGGCGTCACCTTCCATTACAACGCGCACGTGGGCGTGAACCTGCCGGCCAAGGAGCTCCTCTCCGACTATGACGCACTCGTGCTCGCCAGCGGGGCCGAGCAGGGGCGCGACCTGCCGATTCCAGGCCGCGACCTCAAAGGCGTCCATTTCGCCATGGAGTTTTTGCCGCAACAGAACCGGCGCGTGAGCGGCGAACCGGACGACGGCAGCCCGCCGATTCTGGCCGACGGCAAGCACGTGGTGGTCATCGGCGGCGGCGACACAGGCTCCGACTGCATCGGCACATCGATCCGCCAAGGCGCGCGCTCGGTCACGAATTTCGAGATCATGCCGCAGCCGCCGTTGAGCGAAAACAAGCCGCTGACCTGGCCGGACTGGCCGCTCAAGCTGCGCACGTCGTCGAGCCACGAGGAAGGCGTTGCGCGCGATTTTGCCGTGCTGACCACCAAATTCTCGGGCCAGAACGGCGAGGTGAAAAAACTTCACTGCACGCGCGTGGACGACAAGATCAAGCCCATCGCCGGCACCGAGTTCGAAGTCGACGCCGATCTGGTGTTGCTCGCGATGGGTTTCGTGCATCCCGTGCACGAAGGCATGATCGAAGAGCTCGGGCTCGCGCTCGACCAGCGCGGCAACGTCAAGGCCGACACGCTGGCCTACCAGAGCTCCAACCCGAAAGTGTTCGCGGCCGGCGACATGCGGCGCGGCCAGTCGCTGGTGGTGTGGGCGATCCGCGAGGGCCGCCAAGCGGCGCAGGCCGTCGACAAGTTCTTGATGGGATCGACGACGCTGCCGCGCTGACCGGCGCCGCTGGCATGCGCCCGCGCGCGCTCGCCGCGGTCATGCCGAACGTGGTCTATCGAAAGAAATTTTGGAAGAAGAACGGCGAGCGCTGGGGATTGGGGCGGCGCGGTCGGCGCTGGGCGGCCGGCTTCTGCTCGGAGGTCGGATTGGCCTCGCTGGAATCTGAGGTGCGCGCTCCTGCAGCGGGCTTCGTTGGTTTTGTATCGGGAGCGTCCGGCGCTGTCGCGGTCGCAGGCGTGGCCGGCGGCGCGGCCGCCGGATCGGCTGCGGCCGGCTGGGCGTTGAGCGCGCTGCCGCGCGGCCAGTTGAAATCGTCGGCCCGTCCACTCGGAGCCGCGACCTGCTCGCCCTTGGTCAGCACGCGCGAGACGGTTGCGTCGACGGCGGGGGCAGCCGCGCGGCCGCCGCCGACGAGTTCCTCCGGCGCGGTCTGCATGGCGGTCAGCGGCACCACCGGCCCGGCCAACGGCCGCTGCGCGGGGCCGCCCGGCTTGGCATTCGGCCCCTGCGGGCCGGGATCGACCGGCACCGGCAGCGCAACCGGCATGCCCCGGTTGGCGATGCTGCGCTGGATTTCGCGCTCGACGTAGTGGGCAAGCTTGCGGGCGCCGAACTTGGTGTAATAGACGCCGTCGCCGCTGCGCAGGCGGCGAATCTGTCCTTCGTAATCCGGCCCTTGCTGCGAGTACCGGCCCGCCTCGTCGACGAAGCCATCCCAGATGTCGACATAAACGATCCCCGCCTTCTCGGCCCGGCTACGGTAGAGCTCGTTGAGATAGGAGGAATCGGCACTCGCCTTGGTACCGCGCTGCGACGGCAGACCGACCCAAATCACCGGAACGCCGGCGCTCTTGAGGGCGGCGATGGTCGCATCGATGCGCCTGATATAGGCGAGCTCCCACTTCTCGGTGTGGAATTCCCACGGTCCGTAGGATGCCTGGCGCGCCTGCTCTGGCGTCATGTTGGCGTGTTCGGCGGCCTCGGAGGGGGCGGGCGGCTGTTGCTCCGGATCGGGCGGCGGGGCTGGAATCGGTGGAGTTGCAGGCGGGCTCGGCTGTGCCGCCTGCGCATTCGGCTTGGGCGCGGCGGGACGAGGCGCCGCAGGCGGGACCTTTTCGCGGATCGTCTGACGGTCGTTGTTTCCGATCATCATGACGATGAATTTGGGCTTCTCGGCCGCAATGATCTCGCGCGCCACCTGCGGCCACTCGAGATCGCGGCGCTGATCGTAGCGAATGAGGCCGGAATCGGTGCGATGCTTGCGCACGATGCCGACGTCCGGGTTCTCGGAAAAAGCATCTTCGAGCCCGTAGGCCAGCCAATCGGCGTTGGCATCGCCCATCACCACGATCGAGGTCGTGGCCTCGGGCTTCTTCTGCGACGACGGCGGCGCGCGTGAATAATCGACCGGCGCCTCCCGTTCCTGCCGTTGGTAGCCGTCGTAATAGCGCCGATCATCGTAGCGGCGCTCATTCCCGCCGCCGCCGAACCAGTTGTTGTTCCAGTTATTGTTATATTGCTGCTGACGCTGCGGACGACCGCCCCAATCTCCCCAGAATTGCGCTTGCGCCGGCAACAACAGCGCGAGGCTCATGCCCGCGGCCGCCGCGACCACACATCCTCGAAACCCGCTGGCTGAGCTCATGATCAAACTGCCGATCGCCGCTGCGCTATTACCCACGGCGCCATCCCGGGAGATGCCGCGCAAGCCTCAACTCGCTAATAATATGGCAAAAATGGCAACTTGACGATAGCCCGGCTAGCCCGGGGACCTCCGCAGGCGCGCCCTCAGCGGCTGCGCAGCCGCTCCAGGACCGCCGCCGAGGCGAAGCCGTCGGGCACGTGGCCGACCGACGATTGGAACTGGCGCAGCGCGTTGCGGGTCTTGCCTCCGAGCCGGCCGTCGGGCTCGCCCACATCATAGCCTCGCGCGGCAAGATGCTGCTGCAGCTCATAGCGTTCCGCGCGCGTGAGCACGCGTTCGTGCCGCGGCCAAGCCTGCACGAAGGGCTCGCCGCCGCGCAGCCGGTCGGCGAGATGACCGATGGCGAGCGCATAGGCCTCGGCCGGGTTGTATTTCATGATCACGCGGAAATTCTGCAACATCAGGAAGCCCGGCCCCTGCGCCCCCGCCGGCACCAGCAGATAGGCGCGGTCGTCGGTGCGCGGGAAGGCCTTGCCGCCGGCACGGCGGATGCCCAATCGCTCCCATTCCCGCACCGACATCACGCGCGAGCGATCGGCGAGCAGGAAATTGAAGCCTTTCGGAACAACGACCTCGTAGCCCCAGGTCTGGCCGGTGACCCAGCCGTCCTTCTTGAGATTGTTCGCAGTCGACGCGACCACGTCGGGCACGGAGTCGACGACGTCGCGGCGGCCGTCGCCATCGAAGTCGACGGCGTAGCGCTTGAACGAGGTCGGCATGAACTGGGTCGGGCCGAAAGCGCCCGCCCACGAGCCCTTGAGATGATCCGCCTTCACGTCGCCGCGCGCGAGAATTTCCAACGCGGAGAGAAATTCCTCGCGGAAATAATCCTGGCGACGGCCGACACAGGCGAGCGTCGCCGTCGAACGGATCACCGAGCGCTCGCCGATCTGCGTGCCGTAGTTGGATTCGACGCCCCAGATCGCGGCGATGAAGTAGCGATCGACGCCATACGCCTTCTCGACCGCGTCGAAGGTGGCGCGGTGCTGGGCGAGAATCGCGCGCCCGTTCTGGATGCGATCCTCGTTCACCAGGATGTCGAGATAGTCCCAGAACGATTTCGTGAATTCCGGTTGGGCATCGAGCAGATCCATGATCCGCAGGTCGGGCGTGAGGCCCGCGACGTTGGCCTCGAACACTGCGCGCGACACGCCGCGGCGCTCCGCCAGCGGCCAGAGTCCGGCGAGGCAATTGCGGAAATTGGCCGCCGCGGCGCGGATCGCCTGCGCCGTCATCAGCGGGTGATTGGAGGCGCCGGACTCGCCGCTCCAGTCCTGCACGCCCGCCGTCGGCGCGGGCGCGCCCGCGGTGTTCGCGCCCGGCGCGTTGAACAGCGTGCGAATGTCCAACCCCTGGCCCGGTGCCGGGGCGGCCCAGGCGGTGGCGGCCAAAGCTGCCGCGCTGAGGAGGCCCGTCGGTGGGGCAAATCTTGCCATGGCGATTCGTCTCGACTCGATTGTTGCGTAGCAGGTTATGGGGAACTTGGATGGTTGCCGGACGTTTAACGAACCCTTGCCGGCGCCCCGCCGGGTAGGACTTAATTGCCTTGCCACCAGCATTCCAGCTGCCATTGCACGCCCAAACTTCGGCAATACCGAGACAGATGGACGCGACCAGGGTTACGACTACAATACCAACGAACTCATGAAACCGATCCGCAAAGCCGTTTTCCCGGTCGCCGGGCTAGGCACCAGGTTCCTGCCAGCCACCAAGGCCATGCCGAAGGAGATGCTGCCGGTGGTCGACCGGCCGTTGATTCAGCATGTGGTCGACGAGGCGCGCGAGGCCGGCATCGAGCATTTCATCTTCGTCACCGGCCGCAACAAGGCCGTCATCGAGGACCATTTCGACCGCCAGTTCGAGCTCGAACACACGCTCACGGAGCGCCAGCGGCGCACCGACCTCGAGGCGCTGGCGCGCGACCTGCCGGGGCCGGGAACGGCGAGCTTCACGCGCCAGCAATTGCCCTTGGGACTAGGGCATGCGGTGTGGTGCGCGCGCGAACTCGTGGGCCACGAGCCGTTCGCGCTGCTGCTGCCCGACGTGCTGGTGCAGCACAACCGTGGCTGTCTGGCGCAGATGATCGACGCGGCGCGCGACCTCGGCGAGAGCGCGAATATCATCGCCGTCGAGAAGATGTCGGCCGAACACATCCACATGTATGGGGTGGTCGGCATCGGCGAACGCAGGGGCAGCTTGTTCTCGGTCACCCAAATGGTCGAGAAGCCGGCGCGGGAACGCGCGCCCTCGAACCTCATCATCACCGGCCGCTACATCCTCCAGCCCGACATCTTCGACATTCTTGCCGCCGAGAAGCGCGGCGCCGGTGGCGAGATCCAGCTTACCGACGCGATGATCGAGCTCGCCAAGACCCAACCGTTCTACGGCCTGGAATTCGACGGCAGGAGCTTCGACTGCGGCTCGAAGGTGGGCTTTCTTGCGGCCAACATCGCCTATGCGCTCGAGCGCAGCGACATCGCGCCAGCGATGCGGGCGGAACTGCGGCGCCTGCTCGGCGAGGGCTAGCGCGGGACGGGTGACGCCGAGCCTGCTGAGCCGGTCGGGCGGTTATGCTTTGGTTAACGAAGCGAGAGCAGACATGGTGCAGATATGGTAAAGACCCCTCGGCCGGGCCGCGGGTCGCCTGCGGTCGGCTTTCGTGCTATCCGAGCATCATGCCCAAGCCGCTGAGCACGCAACGAGGAACGAGCGCCCGCACCGGCGAACTGATCGCCTCGGCGGTGCGAACGCTCGAGGTCGAGGCGACCGGCATCACCACGCTTTCGGCCGCCATTCATGACGGCCTCGGCCGCGCCTTCATCGCCGCCGTGGAGTTGATCTCCGGCGCACGGGGTCGGCTGATCGTGACCGGCATGGGCAAATCCGGGCATGTCGGGCGGAAAATCGCGGCGACGTTCGCCTCCACCGGCACACCCGCCTTCTTCGTGCACCCCAGTGAAGCCAGCCACGGCGATCTCGGCATGATCACGCCCGATGACGTCATCATGGCGCTGTCCTGGTCGGGGGAGACCGTCGAACTCAAGGACCTGATCGACTATTCGCGCCGCTTCCGCATCGGGCTCATTGCCGTCACCGCGGTCAGCGACAGCACGCTCGGCCGCGCGGCCGACGTCGTGCTGGCGATGCCGCAGGCGCGCGAGGCCTGCCCGCACAATCTCGCTCCCACCACCTCGACGCTCATGCAGGCTGCGCTCGGCGACGCGCTCGCGGTGGCGCTGCTGGAGAGCCGGGGCTTTACCGCGGTCGACTTCAGCAGGTTCCACCCGGGCGGGCGCCTCGGCGCGATGCTCAAATTCGTTCGTGACATCATGCATACCGGCAGCGAGATCCCGCTCGCCACGGTCGGCACCCGCATGTCGGAAGCGATCGCCGAGATGACGGCCAAGACCTTCGGCTGCGTCGGCATCATCGACCGTCGCGGCCATCTCGTGGGCATTATCACCGACGGGGACCTACGCCGGCACATGAGCGCCAATCTGCTCGACCTCAAAGTCGAGGAGGTGATGACGGCAGAGCCGAAGACCGTGCGGCCCGACCAGCTTGTCAGCGAGGCGCTCGAGCTGCTCAATTCGATGAAGAAGACGCAACTGATCGTGGTGGATGGCGGCAGGCCGGTGGGCGTCGTGCACTTCCACGACCTCTTGCGTGCCGGGGTCGCGTAAGCGCAGCGAACCCGCCGTGCCGACGGCTATACCCAGCCCTTGAGCTCCCGCAGCGCCATCTGCCGGATCACCAGCATGCCGGGCGCGCTGTCGTTGAGGCAAGGTATCGCCGCGAAATTCTCACCGCCGTACTTCTTGAAGATACGCGCGCCCTCGACCGCGATCTCCTCGAGCGTTTCGAGGCAATCGGCCGAGAAGCCCGGCATGACCACTGCAACATTCTTCACCCCGCTCTTGGCGAGCTTCTTGAGGGTGAGGTTGGTCGCGGGCTCGAGCCATTTGCCGCGGCCGAACCGCGACTGAAACGTCATGGTCAATTTCGACTGATCGAGATTGAGCCGCTCGCGCAGAAGCCGGACGGTTTCGATGCAATGGGCGTAGTAGGGATCGCCGTTGTCCACATAGGCCTTCGGCACGCCGTGGAACGAGGCGAGGACGACCTCCGGCTTGAAGCCGAGCTGGGAAAATTCCGCGCCAGTCGAGGATCCCAGCGCCTCGATATAGACCGTGTCGTTGTAATAGGGTGGCGCGATGCGCACCGACGGCTG
This sequence comes from Pseudomonadota bacterium, assembly GCA_046725125.1. Lineage (GTDB taxonomy): Bacteria > Pseudomonadota > Alphaproteobacteria > Rhizobiales > Xanthobacteraceae > VAZQ01. The sequence continues at coordinate 9,889 of JBKOXY010000213.1, forward strand.
ATGGCGTAGCCGCGCAAGCACGCGAAAAACCTCATCGCACGCAGTCGCGGTGGTTGCCGCGCAGTATTGCGGATAGAGCGGGATGACGAGGATGCGCTCGCAGCCTTGCGCGACGAGAGCGCCGAGTTTCGATGCGATCGAGGGGTGGCCGTAGCGCATCGCCCAGTCGACCACGACCTGGCTGCCCAGTGGCTCGAGCGCGCGGGCGAGCTTTTCGGCCTGCGAGCGGGTGATGGTCTTGAGCGGGGATTCGTTCTTTTCGTGATTCCAGATTTTGGCGTAGTCGCGCGCCTTCCGACGCGGGCGAATGGGCAGGATGATGCCGTTGAGAACGAGCTGCCACAGCGCCCCCTGATCCTCGATCACGCGCGGATCGGTGAGAAATTCCTTGAGATAGCGGCGCACGGCGCCCGCATCGGCCGCCTCCGGGGTGCCGAGATTGACCAGCAGCACCCCGATCTTGCCGGCCGCGGCCGTGGGACGATCGGCCGTGGCGGCTGGCGCCGGCGCGGTGGGTAGGGCTTCGTTCATCGCGACGCAACATACGCGATAGCGGCGGCCCGTGCATGCGTGCTAAGCACACAGCCCCACCGCATCGCTTTAGAACGCTGCTTCCTCGCCATGTCCGCCATTCGCCGTTTCGCCGCCGGCATGCTGCTGATCGCGATCGTCTGCGCCTCCTCGGCCTGCGCCAAGACCGCACGCATCACCTTCATCTTGGTCAATGACATTTATTTGATGGCGGATCAAATGATGCCCGACGGGAAGCGCGGCGGCTTCGCGCGTCTCGCCGCCGTAGTCAAGGCCGAGCGCGCCAAGGGGGCCAGCGTGATCTTCGCCCATGCCGGCGATACGCTGTCGCCGTCGCTGATGTCGGGCCTCGACCGGGGCGCCCGCATTCTCACCCTTACCAATCTGCTCGCACCCGACATTTTCGCGCCGGGCAATCACGAATTCGATTTCGGCAAGGCGACCTTCCTCCAGCGCATGGCGGAGGCCAAGTTCCCGCTCTACGCCGCCAACCTGCGCGGCGCCGATGGGCAGCCGCTGCCGAACTTCAAGGACCGCTCCATCACGACCGTCGACGGCGTGCGCATCGGGCTCACCGGCGCGACTTATGACGAAACGCCCCGCACGTCGAGCCCCGAAGATCTGACATTCCTGCCCACGGTCGCAACCACGAAAGAAGCAGCCGAGACGCTGCGGCGTGAAGGGGCGGATTTCGTCGTGGCGGTGGTCCATGCCAGCCGCGAACAGGACTACGCGATTTTCGAGAGCCGCGCCGTCGATCTCGTGCTCAGCGGCCACGATCACGATCTCTTCATCGAATTCGACGGCCGCAACGCCATGGTGGAATCGAGCTACGACGCCCACTATGTCACCGCCATCGACGTCGTCATCACCGTCAAGGAGGAGAACGGCCGCCGCAGCGTGACCTGGTGGCCGCAGTTTCGCATCATCGATACCGCGACGGTGACGCCCGACCCCGAGGTGGCGGCGGTCGTGGCCGAGTACGAGGGCGAGCTGAGCAAGGAGCTCGACGCCGCGCTCGGCACCACGGCCGTGGCCCTCGACAGCCGCACCGCCACCGTGCGCACGCGCGAAGCCGCCATCGGCAATCTCGTGGCCGACGCGATGCGCGCGTCGACCCATGCCGACGCCGCGGTGACGAATGGCGGCGGCATTCGCGGCGGCCAGGTCTACCCGCCCGGTACGACGTTGACGGCGCGCGACGTTCTCACCGAATTGCCGTTCGACAACCGCGTCGTCGCCATCGACATCAGCGGCGCCGATCTGCGCCGCGCGCTCGAGAACGGGTTGTCGCAATTACCCAATCCCGGCGGGCGTTTTCCCCAGATCTCGGGTCTGACCATCGAGGCCGATGCAAGCCGGCCCGCCGGTAACCGTATCGTCTCGATCAAGGTCGGCGACGCGCCGCTCGACGAGCGCAAGACCTATCGCCTCGCGACCAACGATTTCATGGCGCGCGGCGGCGACGGCTACACCATGTTCCGTGACGCCAAGCCGCTGCTGTCAGCGCTCGATGCGCCGCTTCTCTCCAACGCGGTGATCGCCTATATCAAAGCGCTCGGCACCGTGCGCAGCAGCGTCGACGGGCGGATCGTGTTGAAGTGAGGGACGACAGCCGGGTGAGATCAACCGATCTACCCTGGACGCGATACGCTAACCCACCGGCCGCTCGTCCGCGATCACCTTGCCGTCGTTCGGGAGGCTGCCTGGGGCAACGAGCTTCACGTCGCCGCCGAGCTTCGTCACGGCGCGCAAGGTCGCGACCACCGCCTCCTGCAAAGGCGCTGCCGGGGCCGCGCATTCGGCCATCAAAGTCATGACATCCTGCTCGCCCGCGCGCGCGACTACGAGCCGCAACCGGCCGAGCTCGGGATGGCGCTCGCCGATCTGCGCGACCTGGGCGGGACGCACGAACATGCCCTTGACCTTGGTGGCCTGATCGGCACGGCCCATCCAGCCCACCAGCCGCATATTGGTGCGCCCGCAACGCGAGCGGCCCGGCATCACCGCCGAGAGGTCGCCGGTCGCGAGCCGGATCATCGGATAGTCCGGATTGAAGCAGGTGACGACGACCTCGCCCACTTCGCCCGCGGCAACCGGATCGCCGGTGCCGGGCCGCACGATCTCCACCAGCAGGGTTTCGTTGACGATCATCCCCTCACGCGCCTCGCTCTCGTAGGCGATGACGCCCACATCGGCAGTCGCGTAGCACTGGCATACCTCGACGCCGCGCGCGGCCAATTCCTGGCGCAGCGAAAGCGGCAACGCCGCGCCGGAGACCAGCGCCCGCCTGAGGGAGGAGGCATCCGTCCCTGCTTTCGCCGCGGCATCGAGCAGAATTTTCAAGAAGTCCGGCGTGCCGAGATAGCCGCTCGGCCTGAAATGCGCGACCGCCTCGAGCTGTTGCTCGGTATGACCGGTGCCGGCGGAGATGACCGCGCAGCCGAGCGCATGCGCGCCCGCTTCCATCATGAAGCCGCCGGGGGTGAGATGATAGGAAAACGAATTGTGCACGACGTCGCCCGCGCGGAAGCCCGCGGCAAAGAGCGCGCGCCCCGCGCCCCAAAAATCCTCGCCTGCGCCCTGCGGCTCGAAGATCGGTCCCGGCGACATCAACAGCCGCCGCAGGCGGCCTGTCGCCGCCACGTTGAAGCCGCCGAACGGCGGGCGCTCCTTCTGGCGCGTCGCGAGCTCGGATTTGCGCAGCAGCGGCAGCTTGGCGAGCGCCACGCGCGAGGTCACGGCATTGGGATCGACGCCGGCGAGTTGGGATGCCCAACCCGGCGCGCTCAAGGCCAGCGCGATCAGGTCAGGCAGCCGGCCGAAGAAATCGCGCTCGCGATCGTCGGGATCGCGGGTCTCGAGGGAATCGTGATGGCGATCGCCCATGAGGTCGCATGCGGGTGTGGCACGGTCAGTCTCAGAAACACAAGCCTACGCCAGCCAACGCTTGCGCCGCCGGTAATGCTTGCCCTCGCGAAACGATTTGCGCCGGCCTTCGGCGACGCCGAGATAGAACTCCTTGACGTCCTCGTTCTCGCTCAGCGCCTTGGCCTCGCCGTCGAGCA
>JBKOXY010000411.1:0-9317 GCA_046725125.1 Pseudomonadota bacterium
CTTGGCAAAGCGCGCGTCGGCAACCGTGGTTGAAAGCCCGAGCGCGGCGAGCTCGTCTGCCGCGTTGAAGCATTCGGCAAGACGCGCGCCGAACGAGAACAGCGCCACTTTGGTGCCTTCGCGCAACACGCGCCCCTTGCCAATCTCGAGCGGCCTGCCTTCCGTCGGCAGCGGCACGCCCATGCCTTCGCCGCGCGGGTAGCGCAGCGCGGACGGACGGTCGTCGATGGCGGCCGCGGTTGCCACCATGTGCACGAGGTCCGCTTCGTCGGCAGCGGCCATGACGACGAAGCCGGGAAGGCAGCCAAGATAGGCCACGTCGAATGCACCGGCGTGGGTCGGGCCGTCGGCGCCGACGAGGCCCGCACGGTCCATGGCGAAACGCACCGGCAAGCGCTGAATCGCGACGTCGTGCACGACCTGGTCGTAGGCGCGCTGCAAGAAGGTCGAATAGATGGTGGCGAAGGGCTTGAAGCCTTCGGTGGCGAGCCCCGCGGCGAACGTCACCCCGTGTTGCTCGGCGATACCGACGTCAAAGCAACGATCGGGAAATTCCTTGGCGAAAAGATCAAGCCCGGTTCCCGACGGCATCGCGGCGGTGATGGCGATGATCTTGTCGTCCTTCTTCGCTTCCTTGATGAGGGCTTCTGCGTAGACCTTGGTATAGGCGGGGGCGGCCGCTTTCGACTTCGCCTGCGCGCCCGTGGCCACGTCGAACTTGACGACGCCATGATACTTGTCAGCCGATTTTTCGGCCGGCTCGTAGCCCTTGCCCTTTTTCGTGACGACGTGGACGAGGAAAGGTCCGTTCTTGGCGTCGCGCACGTTCTTGAGCACCGGCAACAGATGATCGATGTTGTGACCGTCGATCGGCCCGACATAGAAGAATCCGAGTTCGTCGAACAGGGTGCCGCCGGTGACGAGGCCGCGGGCGTATTCCTCCATCGCCACCGCGCGTTGCTCGAGGAACGGCGGCAACAGCTTGGCGAGCTTCTTAACGGTATGGCGCACCGACCGGTAGGTCCGCCCTGAGACCAGGCGTGCGAGATAGCCCGACAGCGCGCCGACCGGCGGCGCGATCGACATGTCGTTGTCGTTGAGAATGACGATCAGGCGCGAGTTCATGGCGCCGGCATTGTTCATGGCCTCATAGGCCATGCCGGCCGACATAGCGCCGTCGCCGATCACGGCGACGACGTTGTTGGATCTACCGCCGAGGTCGCGGGCGACCGCCATGCCGAGGCTAGCCGAGATCGAAGTGGAGGAGTGCGCCGCACCGAAGGGGTCGTATTCGCTCTCGGCGCGCTTGGTGAAGCCGGAAAGTCCGCCGCCCTGCCGCAGCGTCCGGATGCGGTCGCGACGGCCGGTCAGGATCTTATGTGGATAGGCCTGATGGCCGACGTCCCAGACCAGGCGGTCCTCCGGGGTATTGAACACGTAGTGGAGGGCAACCGTGAGCTCGATCACCCCCAGCCCGGCGCCGAGATGGCCCCCGGTGACCGCCACCGCGTCCACGGTTTCTTGGCGCAGTTCGTCGGCGAGCTGGCGGAGTTGGCTGTTCTTTAGGCGGCGCAGGTCAGCCGGCGTCTTGACGAGGTCGAGGAGAGGGGTCTTGGAGGGTTGGGACACGAGGGAGGACTCCGCCAGCGGATGGGGGCGGTAACCTAACGGGTCGGCGTAAATTTAACCAGCGGGACGGCAAGGCCAAACCAAAAACGCTGCGAAGTCCTTAACGCATCTCGCTTTTTCTGCGATGTTTGGGGGAACTTGCCGCGCGACCACGGCGTTTTGGTCTATACCCCTCGCGGGGAGCGAGTTGCGTCATGGCACCACGTGCGAATTGGAAGGGCTACCTCAAACTCTCGCTCGTATCCTGTGGCGTCGCCCTGTTCCCGGCGACGACGACGCGCGATCGCGTCCGTTTCAACATCATCAACCGCGAAACCGGCAATCGGGTCCGCTACGACGTGGTCGACGCCGACACCGGAGCGGAGGTGCCGCAGGAGGACCGCGTCAAAGGCTACAAGGTCGATGGCGACAGCTACGTCCTGCTGGAGGAGAAAGAACTCGACGAAGTCGCGCTCGAAAGCACGCACACGATCGAGATCGAGGCCTTTGTCGAGCGCGAGGAGGTCGACGAGCTCTATCTCGACGAGTCCTATTATCTCGTGCCCGACGATAAGGTGGGATACGAGGCGTTCGCGGTCATCCGCGAGGCCATGCGCGATGAAGGGCTGGTCGGGATTGCGCGCGTGGTGCTCTACCGTCGCGAGCGGCTGCTGATGCTGTCGCCACGCGGCAATGGCATCGTGGGGACCACATTGCGCTACAACAACGAAGTGCGCGACGAGCAGGAATATTTCGACGACATTCCGGACGTCAAGGTTTCGAAGGACATGCTCGACTTGGCGAAGCATATTTTGGAGACCAAGAAGGCCAAGTTCGATCCGTCGAAATTCGAAGACCGCTACGAGACCGCGCTGAAGGAACTGATCGCGGCCAAGCAGGCAGGCAAGAAGCCGCCGACGTCGCCGTCACCGCGGCCGACCAATGTCGTGAGTCTCATGGATGCCTTGCGCCGCAGCGTGCAAGCCGAGCGACGTGGTTCGTCGTCCGAGTCGGGCCGCAGCAAGGCGCAAAAGCGGACGGCTTCAAGGCCTGCACCGCTCAAGCGTGCTTCGGCGAAACGCAGGCGTGCGAGCTGAGCGGTGGGCCTTCAAGTATACCGCAGGAAGCGCAAGTTCGACGTGACCCCGGAGCCACGGGGGCGCGCGCACCGAGCCAAGAGAAATCAGTTCGTCATCCAAAAACACGCCGCTCGGCGCCTGCACTATGATCTGCGGCTCGAGCTCGATGGCGTGATGAAGAGCTGGGCGATCACCCGCGGCCCGAGCCTCGTTCCGGACGAAAAGCGCCTTGCGATCCACGTGGAAGATCATCCGATCGAATACAACGCATTCGAGGGAACCATCCCGCGGGGAGAGTATGGCGGCGGTACCGTCATGATTTGGGACCGCGGCCGCTGGTACCCGGAGGGCGACCCGCATGCGGGCTACAAAAAAGGTCATCTTGCTTTCACCTTGGACGGCGAGAAGCTGCATGGGCGATGGCATCTCGTGCGCATGCACGGCAGGGCCGGGGAGAAAAAAGAGCCGTGGCTCCTGATTAAATCAAAGGACGAGGAAGCCCGCGGCGCGAATGATCCGGACATTCTCGAGGACGAACCGCTGTCGGTGGTCAGCGGCCGCTCGATCTCCGAGATCGCCGAACGCAAGGGTCGTAAGCGCGTTTGGCATTCGAGCAAAAGCGTGAAAGACAACGTCAAGGCCGGCGCGACAAAAGGCAACGTCGCCCCGCGGCACGCGAGCGCCGGCAAAAGTTCGCAACAGCGTGCGCGTAGCCCGCGTGGTGCGACCGCATTGAAGAAAACCAGCAGGGAAAGCGCCAAGAACAAGGAGCGGCCGGCCGGCGCGCGGCTGCCGGATTTCGTGCCACCTTCGCTTGCGACCTTACGTGCGACGGCGCCGAGCGGGACGGGCTGGGCGCACGAGATCAAGTTCGACGGTTACCGCATCCAGGCTCGGCTCGACCACGGCGATGTCCGCTTGCTCACCCGCAAGGGCCTCGAATGGAGCAAAAAATTTCCGAACATCGCCGCGGCCGTTGCCAAGCTGCCTGCGCATGCGGCGCTGATCGACGGCGAGGTCGTGGTCGAGGACAAGAAAGGCATTTCGAGTTTTTCCGAGCTGCAGGCAGCGTTGAAGGCAGGGGAGCGCGAGCGCTTCATTTATTATGTCTTCGATCTTCTCCATCTCGATGGACGCGATTTGACCGCCTTGCCGCTGATCGAGCGCAAGGCCGAATTGGCGCGGCTGGTTGGAAAGGCGCAACGCGGTCCGATCAGATACAGTGAACATTTTGAGGACGAGGGCCCGGCGGTGCTGCGGCACGCCTGCGAGCTGGCGCTCGAAGGAATTGTCTCCAAACGCATGGACGCGCCCTATCGCAGCGGTCGGTCGGATACGTTCATCAAGACCAAATGCTCGAAGGCCCAGGAGTTGATGGTCGGCGGCTATTCGCCGTCGACGGTGCGGCCGCGAGCGATCGGCGCGTTGGTTGTCGGGTATCACGATCATGGCCGGCTCATTTATGCGGGCCGCGTCGGTACCGGTTACACGCAGTCGCTGGCGCGGGACTTGTGGAAGCGGCTGCATCCCCTGGAGATCGGCGCCCCGCCCTTCGATCAGATTCCTCCCGCCGAGGCCCGCCGCCGCGACGTCCGCTGGGTCGAGCCCAAGACGGTGATCGAGGCGCATCTGCGCGGCTGGACTGCGGACGGACTCGTGCGCCAGGCGGCGTTCAATGGCGTGCGCGAGGACAAGCCGCCGCGGGAGGTGGTCCGGGAGATGCCGGTCATGACCGAGGCACGAGCTGCGAGACAGACCGCACCGAAGATCGCAGCGGAGACGGCAAAGGCGATGACAAGAACCTCGAAGACGAAGGCGCGACCGAGCGCGCGCAAGCCTTCAAGCGGCCGGCAGGAGGGCCGCACGGAGGTGCGCTTCACGCATCCCGAGCGCGTTTACTGGGCCGATGCCGGCGTCACCAAGCAGGATTTGGCGGACTATTATCGTTCGGTCTGGAACTGGATGGCCCCGCACGTCGTAAGCCGGCCGCTCGCGCTCCTGCGCTGTCCCGATGGAACGAGCGGCCAGTGCTTCTTCCAAAAGCATGCCTCGGCCGGCCTCAGGGAGGAAAGTCTTCGCACGGTGATCGACCGCAAGGGGCGCCAGATCATCGCGGTCGAAGACCTCGATGGGCTGCTTTCGCTCGTGCAGGCGGGCGTGCTTGAACTGCATGTGCGCGGCTCGACGATCGATCATCTGGATGTTTGCGACCGCATCGTCTTCGACATCGATCCCGGCGACGGCGTCGCCTGGGCGGACGTCGTCGCCGCCGCGCGCGATGTACGCGAGCGGCTCGCCGCCATCCATCTGCAAAGCTTCGTCAAGCTTTCCGGCGGCAAGGGCCTGCACGTCGTCTTACCCATCGACGGCGCAGACTGGAACACCACCAAAAGCTTCGCGCAAGCGGTAGCGCTCGCAATGACCGCCGACGATCCCAAGCGCTACGTGGCCAAGATCACGAAATCGCTACGCAAGGGAAAAATCTTCGTCGACTATCTGCGCAATTCGCTGGAGCAGACCTCGGTCGCGGCCTATTCCACACGCGCCCGCGAGGGTGCGCCGGTATCGGCGCCGGTGACGTGGGAGGAACTGGGCCGCACCAAAAGCGGTAACCAATACGCGCTGCTCAATCTGGGCAAGCGCCTCGGCGGCCTGAAGCAGGACCCGTGGAAGGATATCGGGCGGGTGAAGCAGAAGCTCCCGGATTTGCGGACGTTGCGAGGTCGGTAAAGTTGCGCTTTCCTGATTCCTGGTCGCTGTCACTCCGGCAGCGGGATGAACTCCTTGTCGTCACCCGGCACGGTGTCGAAGCGGGCGAGCTTCCAGTCCGCTTTGGCCTGCTCGATGCGCTCCTTGCGCGATGAGACGAAGTTCCACCAGATGTGGCGTGGCCCGTCCATGGTCGCGCCGCCGAGGAGCACGAGCCGCGCATCGCTCACCGCCGTCAGCGTGATGGGGTCGCCCGGACGAAACACGAGCAGGCGGCCGGCCGCGAACCTGTCGCCGGCGATATCGACTTCGCCCGAAATGACATAGACCGCGCGCTCCTCGGTCTCTGCATCTATCGGCAGCACGGCGCTGGCTGCCAGCGCCACGTCGGCAAAAAGCGTATCCGAAAGTGTCCGCACCGGCGAGCGCTCGCCGTAGGCGCTGCCGGCAACGACGCGGACGGTCTTGCCCTCTTCGCTCACCAGCGGAAGGGCTGCGCTGTCATGGTGGGCAAAGTCGGGGGAACTTTCCTCGTCCGCTGCTGGCAGCGCCACCCAACATTGCAGTCCGTGAATCGGTTCGCCCTCTTTTCGGTGGTCAGGCGCTGTGCGCTCGGAATGAACGATGCCGCGACCCGCAGTCATCCAATTGACTTCGCCCGGTCGGATCGCCGCAGCGGTGCCTAGACTGTCGCGATGCATGATCTCGCCGTCGAACAGGAAAGTGACGGTGGCGAGGCCGATATGGGGATGCGGCCGCACGTCGATGCCCTGGCCAGCGCGAAACTCTGCCGGCCCGAAGTGGTCGAAAAAGATGAAGGGGCCGACCATGCGCCGATTCACGTGGGGAAGGGCGCGGCGCACCGCGAAATGGCCTACGTCCACGCTGCGCGGCACGATCACGAGGTCGATCGCATCGGCGGCCCGCGCATCGCCCGGCGCAGGATCCTTGGCCGGAAAGAAGCTCATCGGGTTTCACTCCGTTGCCGACCCTAAGCCCCGGTCTTCGGCACGCCACAACGATAGCGAATTGGACTAGGTGACGTCGAGCGGTTCGGTTCCGGTCGGCTTGCCGGCGGCATCGAGCGTGATCTTCTCCACCCGGGCCTCGGCCTGGCGCAACAGCTCCTCGCAGCGGCGCTTGAGCGCCTCGCCCCGCTCGTAGATGGCGACCGACTCCTCGAGCGGTACCTTGCCCTCCTCGAGCCGCTTGACGATCGATTCGAGCTCCTCGATGGCTCGCTCGAAAGGGAGGCGCTTGACGTCGGAATGGGTATTGTCGGCCATGACCGGTTCCGCTGAGTCTCCTATTATATAATGTATTCTGACATAGCGGGCCACTCTCCCTGGGCGGCGTTATTCGCCTACGGCAGCAATCGCTGTAGAGCGTGACGTGGTGAGGGCGCGCCTGCGGAGATTCCGATGAGCCATGTTGGGCGGTCGCATGTGTCGTTGCGTACGTCGAGCAAGCGATCGCTCGATTGCGCAATGGTTTTAGCAAGCGGATCAAAAACCAGCGCGCCGCCGTCTCGCTGTTACGTCGTGTTCTATAGCTCGTGCGCGTCCATGAAGCATTGCGGACCACGCCCTCGCGCTGGGCATTGATGATCGGGTCTGGTGGACTGGCTATTTGCCCGACGATTTGCCCCCCGCACGCCCATTGCGCCGTATCGCTCGGAGCAGGCCGTCTCCGCCTCCACACGTCGGAGTTGGTATTTTCATTGTAAAGAACAGTCGCGCAACAATGGCCGCTCGTTTCTGCAACCGGCAGTTTGCATCGCCATCCTCGCATGCATGGGACGGGGTTTGGCGGCCCGGGATGTCATTGCTGCGTCGTCTCCTCGAGCTTGGTGAGGCGTTCATCGAAGGCTTTCGTCTCGATCGCCCGCACGTAGACATCGATCACTTTGGCGAGCTCCGCGGCCTCCGAGGGCGTGAGCTCGCCCGCTGCGACCGCTGCCGCGATCTTCGCCGCCGCCGCCACGCTGTCGGCTGGCTTTTCGAGCGGCGGCAAGTCGAAAGCGACCGGCTCGCCCTTTCGCGGTGGCGACAGCCGGTCCATGCACAGGCGAATGGCCGCCATATCGCCTTGTTTTGCCATCTCGATCGCCTTGCGCCCGATCGCCTCGGCGTCGTCCGCCAACAAACTTTCCATCAGCAGCGTTGCCCGATTGCGTGACCCGCGCGGCCGGCCGGCCGGATTTCCGCTTTCACCCTTCTGAAATGGCATGGCTTATCCCTTTCTGTTGTCGCACGAAAATACGCCTCGCGCGGCCGCGGCTTGCGTCCGTGCAACAAAAAACCCGGCGCGGTCTCCCGCCCGGGCGGCTGGCGTACTTTCGGTGAATACGCTTTTCTGGAAGATTCTCGTTACACGAGTCAAGAGGATTTTGAGGGCAATTTTGATGCGGCGGAATTTCTTGCGTTTCTAACGAGGGATAGGGCGGTCTGCGTGGAAAGCACTGGCTATGCAAGAGGAAGAAAGTCCTCGCCGGCTTCTCTGTCGTCACGCCCGCGAAGGCGGGCGGTCCAGTAACCACAAGATTATCCGTGATTACTGGATGCCCCGCTTTCGCGGGGCATGACAGGCGAGGGGCGAGAGACTCTATCTAAACGCATCACGCTTTAGCGCGCCGTGCAGGACACGCTATCGCGCCTGCATCAGCGCAGCGACATGGGCGGCAACCGAATTCGCCAAGCCCTCGAGGTCGTAGCCACCTTCGAGCACCGACACGATGCGGCCTTCAGCGCTTGCGTCTGCAATCTCCATGAGCTTGCGAGTCGCCCAATCGAAATCTGCTTCGAGCAGATTGAGGTTGGCGAGCGGGTCGCGCATGTGGGCATCGAAGCCTGCGGAGATCACGATCATATCCGGCCGGAAATCTCGCAGCCGCGGCAGGATGACGGTTTCGAAGGCGGCACGAAACTCGTCTCCGCCGTCGCCCGGGCGCAGCGGCGCGTTGACGACGGTGTTGTGCTCTCCGCGCTCGCTCACCGCGCCGGTGCCGGGATAGAGCGGCATCTGATGGGTCGAGCCGTACATCACGGTGCGGTCGGACCAGAATATGTCCTGCGAGCCATTGCCGTGGTGCACGTCGAAATCGACGACGGCGGCGCGCTCGATGCCGTGTTTTTTCTGGGCGTAACGGGCGGCGATGGCGGCGTTGTTGAAGAGGCAAAATCCCATCGGGCGCGCGGTCTCGGTGTGGTGGCCGGGGGGGCGCGTGGCGACGAAGGCGTTGGCCGCCTTGCCGGCCATCACTTCGTCGACCGCGTGCACGGCGCCACCCGCCGCGCGCAAGGCAGCTTCGAAGCTGCCGGGCGATAGCGTGGTGTCGGCGTCGAGCCCGAGTAGACCTTCTTTCGGCGTCGCGTCGCGGATGGCAGTCACGTACTGCATGGGGTGGCAAAGCGCGATGGTCTCGAGCGAGGCGGCCGGCGCCTCGACGCGCACGAGGGCCCGAAAACGCTCGTGTCCGAGCGCGCGGTTGATGGCCCGCAGCCGGTCAGGACGCTCGGGATGGCCAGCCGGCGTGAGGTGATCGAGGCAGGCGGGGTGGGTGATGAGAAGCGTGGACATCAGGCTATCCGAAAATGGCGTTGGACATACCTATAGCAGAGGCGTTCGCAAGCGGCCCGTCCCACAGCGTCTCGCCTGGACTTTGTCCCGGCCATCAACGATTGCGCCCTGGCAAAGTAGCACGTGGTGCCCTCGAGCAAGGCCCGGAATGACGGAGAAAGCTGCTCATTCCCATCTTTCTCCGGTGACGCTGACGCCGGGCGGCGGCGGCGCATCGTCGGGTACGAAGAAGGTGGGCGCGAGGGGTTCCCCGGCATCCACGCGGTATTTCTCGAAGTCGGTGATGCCCTCTGCTGCCAGGAACGTGTCATCGATCAGGAAGTTGCCGGTGAAGCTGCGTGA
>JBKOXY010000222.1:0-4860 GCA_046725125.1 Pseudomonadota bacterium
CACCCGCTGCACGTAGTTGCGGGTTTCCATGAACGGGATGCGCTCGACCCAGTCGATGGGATCGACCTTCGGGTCGCGCGGATCGCCGAAGATCGCCATCCAGTCCTGCACGCGCCCGCGCCCGGCATTGTAGCCCGCGAATGTCAGGATGTAGTTGCCGCGATAGTCCTGCAGCAAGCCGGCGAGCTCGGCGGCGCCGACCTGCAAATTGTACGGCGAGTCGGTCCGCAGGCGCTTGAAGTCGTACTTGCAGCTGAAGCGCTTGCAGGTATCCTTCCCGGCTTCCGGCGTCACCTGCATCAGACCCATCGCCTGCGCGTGCGACCAGTCGGAGGGATCGAACGCGCTCTCCTGGCGAATGATGGCAAACAGCGTCGCATTATCGACATCGATGCCGGGGCCGATCGGCGAATAGCGCGGCACGCCAACGGTCGGAAACGCGTAGTAGTCGAGCGGCAAGCCGCGCGCGAGCGCGCCCTTGCCCATGTGCAGCATGCCGCGCGCGTCCTCGTACTGCTCCGCCAATTCGCCGAGCGCGGACAACGTGCCGGCGTCGTTGCTCGACTCCCCGATGCTGGCCATCAGCGTGATGACCAGCTGGCGTTCCTTGAGCGCGTAAAGGATCTCCAGCGCGCGCACGAGCTCGAGCCGTACGGCCTCGGCCTCCTTGTCCGGCTTCGGCGGCGGCGGCGCCAATGCGAGCGCCGGAAGCCCCAGCCGCGCGCGGGCGAGCTGCCCGTAATAGGCGGCCGAACCGCGCGCCGCCGTCTCATACTCGGCGCGCGCCCGCTCCGGCTGGTGCGACGCTTCCGCCACGCGCCCGAGCCAGTAGTGAGAGCGCGCGTGCGAGGTCGGATGGCGGGTCACGTCCTGGATGCGCGTGAAGTGGGTTGCCGCAGTTTCCGGGTCATCGAGAAAGCGCAGCGCGATCCAGCCCGCCATGAAATGGCGCTCGATGCGCGAGTTTTCTTTGGTCGGCTCGGCCCCCTCTGCCACCACCCGATAGGCCGAGCGGGCGTCGCCCATGTCGAGCAGCTTGCGCGCCATGATGCGCCGCTCGACCCACCATTCCTCGCCATCGGGAACCTGAGCGGGGTCGCAGGGCGCGGACAGCAGCACCTGCGCCGCCTCGGCGATCTTGTTTTCGTGGCGCAGAACGTGCGCGTGCGCGAACAGATAGCCCGGATCTTGGCGTGCATCGGCCGGTACGGCGTCGAGCAGTTTCCTGACATTGCCGGTCTTGCGGATGAGCGCGACGCGCGCTTGCGCGATCGCGAGATCGGCGCCGCCGAGCCGGCGCGCCATCCGCAACGCCGCTTCAGTGTCGCCGGCGACCAGCCGCTTCTCCATGCGCGCCTTGTGATCGGCGCGGCTGAGAAACTCCGAATAGCGCTCGAGCCCCTGCTTTTCGACTTCGGCGGAGAGTGTGTGATAGCGCCAGGCCTCGCGGATCAGCGGCTTGGCGCCTTCGGTGTCGCCCTGCGCGATGAGCGCGCGCGCCAGCACCACGTGGCCCGTGCCCGACTGGGGCGGCGAGTCTTTGAAGAAGCTCAAGACCTGCTCCGGCTTGGGGTTCTCGTTCCAAAGCATCGCCTCCGCGCGCTTGCGGAACATGGTGAGGTTCGGCCAGCCCGGATTGGCGGCGATGAAGGCGAGAAAGCGCTTGCTGTCGGCGCCGCTGTGGTCGCTGCGCAGGATCATCCACTCGACGAGCTTGCGCGCCACCGGGTCGGAGATCGTGGCGGCAACCTCGGTCGCCTTGCTGGCGCCGCCGTGGCGCAGCGCCTCGATGGCGCTCTTGACCTGCGCGATTTCGGCCTGCGACGTCTGGGGCGCCGGCCCCGGCGCCAGCGGTATCTGCGGCACCGCGGATTTGGAGGCCGATTTATCGTCCTTGGACTTGCGCGCGGCCGCCTTCTTTCCGGTGGACTTCGCCACCTTACCCCCGGCTTTCGCCGTCGCGGCGGACGAACTTTTGCCGCCGTGAGTGGTCCTGGCCGCAGCGTATTGGCTAACGGCGAACAGACTCGCGCAAGCGAGTACAGCAACGAGTGCTGACCGGTTTCGTCGTGTCAATTTTGCTGATCCCCAATCCCGGCGGATTACTGCGCTCCCCAGCGTGGTAATCACGCGCCCCCACTTGACAGCGCCTATGCTACCCACGATTTGGGCGGAAAAGCGATGCCGAGATGGCAATTCATGGCCTCAAGCTGATGGCACGCGCGCGATCCGCATGCGCAATTGCTCGTCAATCGAGCCTTTGCCGTATGACTCTCAATACCCGACCGTGAGCGGACGTCGCAGGTTCTTAAGAAGTGCTATCGCACCGCCTCGTGTTAGAGTGTGCAAGCCAATCGCGTACGCGGCCCGCCGCCTGCTGGGTCGTTGGTGCACGGACGCGACACGGCCCTAGGCAGAGAGCCCCATGCCCGACTTGAAGCGGCGAGAGTTCATCATGCTGCTGGCGGCGCGGCGGACGCTGGCCGCTCGCGACGCGCACGGCAGTTCCTCCCCGGCGATCGTGGAGTGGCTACAGCGATGAATCGTTGGCGGCCGATCGCAGCCCTCGCGGCCATAGTCCTGTTCAGCAGTTTGCTGGCATGGGGGGCCGAGGCCCGCATCTTGGTATGCTGGTGGGAGTATCCGGGTCGGATGTGCACGATCATCAAGTCCGCGAAGGCGACGCTACGATCGGAGTGGGCCGGCAACGGTCATCGCAGAGCGCCGCCCCCCTGCCCGCGCGGATTTTGGGCCGTCTGTGGCGAGTGTCCCTGCTAAGCTTCGGATTCGAGGCAGTGATGTCAGCGACTGGATCTGGGCTGGACCGGTGCGCGCATGCCGGCGTCGGCCGCTGAGAACCTCACCCTCTCGCGCTGCGAGGTTGATGCCTCACCGCACTTCGAGATGTCCCTCGCCTTGGAGCGTCGCCAGATCGATGCGGGCGACACAGGTGACTCCAACATAATCGAGCGTCAGGTCCCCCACGACTCTGATCTCGGCAGACCCATTGTCGCTCTCGATCGCGCGCAAGTCGGAGCGGCTCCGGTCGATAGGCACGCCAAGTTCAGTGCCCCCTCGCGTGTCGGTGAATTTGATGCGGACATGACCGCTCGCGATGGTTTCCTTCAAGGCCGCACGCGTTTTTTCGCGCAGGCTCGCTTCGACCGGATGGTCGCCTTTGCAGAGAAATTGCACTAGCTCGCTCACTCCGCCCTCCTCGTCGATCGGTCGTTTTCGCAGGTACCGTTTGGAACCGCTTGCGCCAGTTGGTGTCAAGCCGACCAGGCCTAGGCGCGTGACGATTCGTGGGTGAAGGGCAACAGATTTCAAGAGCGAACAAAAATTGAACACAGATCGACGGGCCACGGGAGCTGCTGCCCACAGTGTTTGCCACCATGGTAACTTAGGCCGCTAGGGGGCTGGCGGGTAGCCGAGGGCCACCACGATTTGTGACGCGACTGCGACTCCAATTCCCGCACTCAGCAGCAGTGCCGTACCCGCGACCACGTAATGCAGGTCGCTCGGGCTCTTATGCCAATACCGCCTGCGGGTCCAAGCTCGCAGGATCCACGCCGTCATCCCCACGCAGAAGAGAACGGCCGCGAGATAGATTGAAACAACCACGAGGGTCATGCCGCACAGACCAAGCGAATCTCGTTAGATGGTACACCGCAGCGAAAGCCGCGACCATGCCGGCCCGCCGAGGCCATCGTTTCGAGGTGTGAAGATAGCCCTCGGGCGCGAGACGGAGGGCGGTCTCGACCTTGTGCGCGTTGGCGACCCTCCTCGAGATGCTCGGCCGGCATCGCAGGGCAGCGAATGCCGTCACCCGGCGAAAGAGATCTCATCGCCCGCTATCGCAAGCCCAAAAATGCAGAAGGAACGCCCTGACGAATGGAAGCATCCTCGGTTTGAAATCGGAAGGCGCGCGAACGATGTGAACGTCGGAAAGTTCAGGCAGGGCTTCGCTTCTGAGATGATCGAGAATGCTCGCGCGCATGTCCGCCGCCGATTTGTGGAATCGGAATACCTTAATGAGCGCGACGCGCTGTTGCGCGAGCACAACCCGCCACGGATCAGCTGCGATCCCGTCAACACTGAGACCGGTTTCTTCGGCAATCTCCCGCCGAACGTTGCGATCGAAGTCGACACGGCCGCAGACAACATCTCGCGGGTCGGGCATGCCGGCCGGAAAGTAAATCCCTCCGGCACCGGCAGTATGGGCGTTCATGACGCCCAACACGAACGCACCGTCGCAGGACAGCAAGGCTCCCATCGCGAAGCACGCCCGGACGTCGCGGTCGGGAAAACCCCAATCACGCCAAGCGATGAAACTTGCGTAGTCAGTCTCGAACAAAGTGCCCCGCAGCATGGTGTCCGAAATCTCAAAATCGCGCAGCACCAGGACGCGCCCGTTCCACAATTGGGGCTTCGCGCGCCGCAAATGCGTGAAATAGTCTTCGATCTCGGTGCGCCGGTCGGCAGCGAACGACCATGGCAGGGGAGAAACAAGGAAATCCAAGCGCTGAACGGGAATGATATCGATGTCCGTCATTTTGCATTTTCGGCGCTGCATAGCGCTCCCTAGGAGTTCGATCCCGGCTCGGTCAGCGCCCGCTCGAAGGCCCCCACGGCGCTGGTGCCCCGCAGCAAGCCTCCCGTCGAGACGTCGTTCGCTCCCTGCGTCAGGAACAGAAATTCGATCTTACCGCAATTGACCGAAAAACGTGATCGATGCCAGTCTCATGCCGCGACGACCATCCCGTTCGCTACGAATGCGGCCCACAGCGCCTGCCTCGGCTCGCTCAGCTCAGGGAAGTTCGACGCGAGGCTCATGATGACCGGCAGCGACGCCGAACT
>JBKOXY010000308.1:0-5100 GCA_046725125.1 Pseudomonadota bacterium
TGAACCTTGCGAACCATTATCTTACCTCAGTTGCGCGTTGGTTTGTGGTCGAACGATGAAGGTCATCATTGTCGGCGGCGGCATCGGCGGGTTGACCACCGCGCTCATGCTGCATGCCCGGGGGATCGACTGCGAGGTCTACGAGCAGTCGGACGCCATTCGTGAGCTCGGCGTCGGGATCAACACGCTGCCCCATGCGATCAAGGAACTGAGCGAACTCGGGCTGCTCGATCGTCTCGACGCGGTGGGAATCCGAACCTACGAGTTGTTCTACACCAACCGCTTCGGGCAGGAGATCTGGCGCGAGCTGCGCGGCACCGATGCGGGATACGAGGTGCCGCAATTCTCCATTCATCGCGGCCGGCTGCAGGCTGTCATCTACCAGGCGGTACGCGCGCGGCTCGGCGAGTCGCGCATCCATACCGGCCATCGCCTGGGACATTTTCGCGAGGACGAAGGCGGCGTGAGCGCCTATTTCTTCGACCGGCATGGCTCGCATCGGGCGACCGCGCACGGTGACGTGCTGGTCGGCGCCGACGGCATGCATTCGCTGGTGCGCGACACGCTCTATCCAGGTGAGGGCCCCGCGCGCTGGAACGGGGCGATGCTGTGGCGCGGCGCCGTCGACTGGCCGACCTTCCTCACCGGCCGCTCGATGGTCATCGCCGGCGGCATGGCCGCAAAGCTCGTCGTCTACCCCATCGCCGAGGGGACGCGGCCTGACCGGCGCCTCACCAACTGGGCCGTGGTCGCGCGTATCGGCGACGGCTCGACCCCGCCGCCGAACAAGGAGGACTGGTCGCGCACGGGACGTTTTGAGGAGTTGATGCCGCACGTCCAGCGCTTCCGCATCCCCTATGTCAACGCCCAGGCGCTGATCGAGGCGACACCCGAATTCTGGGAATATCCCATGTGCGACCGCGACCCGCTGCCGCGCTGGTCGCACGGCCGCGTCACCTTGCTCGGCGACGCCGCCCATCCCATGTACCCGGTCGGCTCGAACGGCGCATCGCAGGCGATCCTCGACGCGCGCTGCCTCGCCGATCGGTTGCGCAGCGCCGAGCATGTGGTCCATGCGCTCTGGATGTACGAGCAGGAGCGGCTGCCGATGACGGCGCAGATCGTGCGGATGAACCGCAAAGGCGGTCCCGAGGGCGTGATCGACGCGGTCGAAGAGCGCGCGCCCGACGGCTTCACCAGCATCGACGACGTGCTCTCGTTCGAGGAGCGCCAGGCGATCGTGCGCGGCTACGCCGCCACCGCGGGCTTCGCGCGCGAACAGGTCAACAAGGCCGCGTAGGAGGGCCAGGGATCAGTGGTCAGTCATCAGTGATCAGTCGCCTCTGGTTGCTGATTACTGACTACTGACTACTGGCCGGGCGGCGGCAAGAACACCACCTCGTGCTTGGCGGCGAGCGCGACCACCTCCTCGGGCTTCTGCTCCTTCATGCTGTGGATGGCCCAGAACAGGTCGTAAAGCGCGCGCGTGGGCGCCACCCAGAAGAAACACTTCACCGGCTGGTCCGACTTGTTGAAGATGCCGTGGGCGATGCCCATGGGCAGCCGGATCAGGTCGCCGGCGTTCGCCACGAAGTCCTTGCCGTCGATCAGGAGGTCGAAGCGACCCTCGAACATGTAGATGAATTCCTCCTGCGTCGGATGGATGTGCGGCGGCACGAAAGTGCCGGGGGGAAACGTCGCGTGCCAGGCAAACGAATGCTCGGACACCTGCTTCGGCACGTAGGTCTGGCCGAGGATGTGCCAGACGATGCCGTCGACGCCGGTATTGGCCTTGGTGATGCCTGCGGTCAGCGGTTGCATGGTGCACGAACTCCTCAAGATCTCGTCGCTTGCCTCGAGCGTCGGATCATTCAACCACGAATGAAGCGCGGCAGAAACGATGCCACGCGGCAAAAGACGCCGCTTTTGGCAACAGCGTAAATGTCACGGCATCTCCGCGCAACGTGGGGGTCCAGATAGCCTTCACAGGACGCGGGCTTCGAACCTAGACTGGCGATCTCGCCCGTCCGAACCGGGCTGACGGTGCGCTCGAATTGTCAGAGGAGGTGGCCATGAAGAGACTGGCCCTACTCGCCGCCGCGGCGATGAGCCTGGGAGCGACGGGAGCGCAGGCGCAGGAAAAGCTCAAGATCGGCATCATCGCCACCTTATCGGGGCCGCCGGCCGTGCTCGGCCAGCAGCTTCGCAACGGCTTCAATCTTGCGGTCAAGACTCTCGACGGCAAGCTCGGCGGTCGCGACGTTGAAGTGATCGTAGCCGATGATGAGCTCAAGCCCGACCTCGCGGTGACCAAGGTCAAGGCGTTGGTCGAGCGCGACAAGGTCGATTTCGTCCTCGGCCCGATTTTTTCCAACGTGCTGGCGGCGATCATGAAGCCCGCGACCGAGGGCGGCGCGATCCTGATCAGCCCCAACGCCGGCACGTCGAACTTCGCCGGCAAGGAATGCAACCCGAACTTCTTTGTCACCTCCTACCAGAACGATCAGGTGTTCGCGGTGTCGGGCAAGCATGCCCAGGACAGCGGGATCAAGAAGGTGTTCCTAATCGCGCCCAACTACCAGGCGGGCAAGGACGCGCTCGCCGGGTTCAAGGCTTTCTTCAAGGGCGAGATCGCGGATGAAGTCTATGTGCCGTTGAACCAGCTCGATTTCTCAGCCGAGCTCACCAAGATCGCGGCCGCCAAGCCGGACGCCATCTACGTGTTCCTGCCCGGCGGCATGGGGGTGAATTTCGTCAAGCAGTTTCGGCAGGCGGGGCTCGCCGCAACGACCACGTTCCTCTCCGCCTTCACGGTCGATGAATCGACGCTGCCCGCGCAGCAAGATGCCGCGCTCGGCTTTTTCGGCGGCGCCAACTGGGCACCCGATCTCGCCAATCCGCAGAACAAGGCTTTTGTCGCCGCCTACGAGAAGGAGTTCGGCGCGGTGCCCGCGACCTACGCGTTCCAGGCCTACGACGCCGCGCTCCTGATCGACAGCGCCGTGCGCCAGGTCAAGGGCAACGTCGCCAACCGCGAGGCGCTGCGCGCCGCCATGATGAAGGCGGATTTCCAATCGCTGCGCGGGAGCTTTAAGTTCAACACCAACCATTATCCGATCCAGGACTTCTACCTGGTCAAGGTCGCCAAGCGCGCCGACGGCAAGTTCGAGACCCAAATCGTCAAGAAGGTGTTCGAGAACTACGCCGATTCGCACGCCAAGGATTGTCCGATGAAGTAAAGTCCCGACGTTCGGGACAGCGTGCACGCCGCGCATTTGGTCTGCTCCCTCTTCCGCCATAGCGCGTCGAAGACGCGCGGGAACGCGCTTATGGCGGAGCGAGTATCGCGCACCGAGACTACGGGCCCGCCGCGGATCACTCATGTCCACCACCCTTCTCGCCGTCCAAATTCTCAACGGGCTGCAGCTCGGCGTTCTTTTGTTCCTGGTCGCCGCGGGCCTCACGCTGGTGTTCGGAGTGATGGACTTTATCAATCTCGCGCACGGCGCCCAGTACATGCTGGGCGCCTATCTCGCGGTCGCTTTCTATGCGCTCACCAGCAGCTTTCTCTCAGCGCTCATCCTGGCGCTCGCCGCCGCGCTCGCGTTCGGGCTTGTGCTCGAATTCGCGGTGTTTCGACATCTCTACGACCGCGATCACCTCGACCACGTCATCGCCACCTTCGGCATCATTCTTTTTCTCAATCATGGGGTGAAGCTCGTCTGGGGCGCGGCGCCGCTGAGCCTGCCGATGCCCGAGCTGTTCTCGGGTTCGGTACGGCTCGCCGAGGGGCTCGTCTATCCGGTGTGGCGGCTCGTCATCATCGCCGCGGGGCTCTCCATCGCGGCGCTGCTTTACGTGCTCGTGGCCCACACCCGCATCGGCATGCTGGTGCGCGCCGGCGCGACCAACGCGGCCATGGTATCCGCGCTCGGCGTCAACATCCGGCGCCTGTTCATGATCGTGTTCGGCTTCGGCGCCATGCTCGCGGGCTTTGCCGGCATCATGATCGCCCCCATCCTGTCGGTCGAGCCTGGAATGGGCGATAACATCCTCATTCTCGCGTTCGTCGTCATCGTCATCGGCGGCATCGGCTCGATCCGCGGCGCCTTTTTGGCCGCGCTCCTCATCGGCCTCGTCGACACGCTCGGGCGATCGTTCTCGGTCGACATCCTGCGCTTGGTCATGGGGCCGTCGCCGGCCCGCACCGTGGGTCCGGCCATCGCCTCGATACTGATCTACCTGCTGATGGCGGTCGTGCTCTATGTCCGGCCGACCGGGCTGTTCCCGGCGAAGGGCCGTTGAGATGGCGGTCTCGCTCGCGGCGTCCCCGGCTCGCCCGCGCGGCGGCCTGCAGGCCCTGCCCGCGGGCATCTTCCTCGCGTTCGCGCTCCTTCCGATCGTGGCGCTGTTTACCGGCGGCACCTATCTCGTCAGCCTAGGATCGCGGGTGATGATCTTCACCATCGCCGCGGTCGCGCTCGATCTTCTCGTCGGCTACGGCGCGCTCGTCTCGTTCGGACACGCCGCCTTCATCGGTCTCGGCGCCTATGCCGTCGGCATTCTCTCGGCCTATGGCATCACCGATGCGCTCGTCTCGCTCCCCGTGGCACTCGCCGTCTCCGCGTTATACGCGCTCTTGACCGGCGTGGTTTGCCTGCGCACCAGCGGCGTCTACTTCATCATGATCACGCTTGCCTTCGGGCAAATGGCCTTCTTTACGGCGAGCTCGCTCGCGCCCTTCGGCGGCGACGACGGGCTCACCATCGCCGCGCGCAACACGCTCGCCGGTTTCCCGCTCTTGCGGGACGAGCGCGCGTTTTATTACGTCGTCCTCTTCTGTCTCCTCGGCACTTATCTGTTTTGCCGTGCGCTCGTCGCCTCGCGCTTCGGCCGCGTGGTGCGGGGAGCGAAGGAAAATCCCGTCCGCATGGCGACGATCGGCTTCGACGTCTACCGCTTCCAGCTCGCGACCTACGTGATCGCGGGCGCGCTCGCGGGACTTTCGGGCTTCCTGCTCGCCAATGCCACGGAATTCGTCAGCCCCGCCTACATGTCGTGGCAGCGCTCCGGTGAATTGATCGTCATGGTGCTGCTGGG
>JBKOXY010000487.1:0-5373 GCA_046725125.1 Pseudomonadota bacterium
GACGCGCACGGCGGCCGCCGCGGCAAGAATTCGACCAGCGAGGTCTATATCCGCAACATGCTCGACGCTTGGCTCGGCCTCATGAGCAAGGGGCAGGCGGCGCCGGTGCGCGCCGCCTCCTGACGCGCTCAAGCGCGCCATGGCGAAACGACGCAAGCCCAAGGCGAAGCCTGCGGCCCCGAGTCGGCGCCCGCTGCTGGTGCCGAGCCATCGGGCCGCGCGTCGGGCCGCCGAGGCGCTCGACCTCAATCGCTGCGAGCGGTTCCTGCTGCACGAGGCGCGGCTCCTCGACGAGGGCAAATTCGACGACTGGCTCGCGCTGTTCACCCCTGACGGCTGGTATTGGGTGCCGAGCGAGCCGGATCAGGACAACCCGCATGACACGGTCTCGCTGATCTACGACGACCGGCGCCTGCTCGAGACGCGCGTGCGGCGGTTGGCGAGCCCGCGCATCTACTCGCAGGAGCCGCGCTCGCGCACCAGCCGCATCGTCAGCAACGTGTCGATCGAGGACAGCGGCAACGATGCCTGCACCGTGCGCTCGAAGTTCCTCATGATCGAATACCGTCGCGACACCCAACGGCTGTTCGCGGGTACCGCCTTCCACCGCTTGGTGCAGGCCGACGGCGGCATCTTCATCGCTTCGAAGCGCGTGAACCTGGTCAATTGCGACGCCCCGCTCGACGGCATCGTCGTGCCGTTTTGATTCGCAAGGCACGCTGATTCGCTCGGCATCACCGGCCGTGGTGCGCGCGCATAGCGCGAGCGCTAAGCTAAGGAACGTGTCCCGGGCGCAGCGCAGCACGAAGCGCGCAGTGCGGAGTGATGCGCTGCAGACCCGGGACCGTCCCGGTCTGTGGCGGTCCCGGATCAGCGGCGCACCGCTTCACTTCGTTTCGCGCTGCACCGCATCCGGGACACGTAGCTTGACCTAGCGCCAATGCGCTCTCGCCGGGACGACAAGCTGATGGTCGGATCCGCTTTACTCCGGCCCGGCGTATTTTCCCGCCGTTGCCGGGAACATCGATTTGACGATCTTCATCTTCGAGATGTCCACGGTGGCGTCCATGTGCAAGAAGATGGCGGCGTCGCGGTAGATTTTCTCCACGCCGAAGTCCAGCATCACGCCGTTGCCGCCGTGCAGCTCGAGGCAATGCTGCGCGACCTTCAAAATCTCCTCCGAGGCGAACAGCTTGACCATGTTGCAGAGCGTCTCCGCGTCGGGCGCGTCGTCGTCGACCGCCTGCGCGGCGCGCTCGAGCAGCGCGCGCACCGCCTCGATGCGGGTCGCCATGTCGGCAAGGCGCAGCGCCACCGCCTGATGCTTGATGAGAATCCGCCCGCCCTGCACGTAATTCTGCACGTAATCGGCGGCGGCCTCGAAGGCATGCACCCCAACGCCCAGATTCTTCGAGGCTTGGATGATCTTGCCCGGACGAAAGTAGACGCCGGCCTTGCCGAGCGCGTCGCTCTCGACCAGGAGATGATCGTCCGGTACGTGCATGTCCTCGAACACGAGCTCGCCGTTGTTCATGAACCGGCATCCCATCGTCTCGTTGCAGCGCGCGACGGTCAGACCAGGGGTATCGCGCGGCACCAGGAACGATGACGTGCCTTGCAGCATGCCGACCTTGGGATTGGTGTTGGCGTAGACGACGTAGAGGCCGGCGTCGTAGCCGTTGGAGATGAACTGCTTGCGGCCATTGATCACCCAGCCGCCGTTCTTCTTCACGGCGCGCGTCTGCATGGCGGCTTCCGGGACGTTGTAAGGCAGCCACCGGTCGGAGGCGCCGCGCGGCTCGGTCAGGCAGTGCGCCAGCAGAAACTGGGAATCCTGGACGAGCCGGGCGAACCATTTCTCCTGCAGGTGGCGCGGCGCAAGGTTGCGCAACAGCACCGAGACCTTCCAGTTCTGCACCAGCTTGTCGGCAAGGCCGGAGTCCCCGCGCGCGATCTCCTCGGAGATCAACGCGAAGGTGCGCACCTCGCTCTTGGGGTCGAGCTCGACGCCGCCGAATTCCTCCGGCACGCCGAGGGTGCGGATTCCGATCTCCTCGGCGCCTTGCAGGATTTCCGGCGGCAGACGCGCCTGCGGATTCATGTCCCATTCGCGCTGCCAGTTGGAGCGGATGAAGGGGGTGACGACCTCGTCGACGAAATCGCGGCAGCTCTGCCGCATCAGGCGCTGTTCTTCGGAGAGGCCGCTCCTTGGGGTGATGTCGAGCATGATGATTTGCTCCGATCGTGCGCTATGCTGCCTTACGGCTGGTCAAGAATTCACCCATGCGGTCAAGCGCGCGCAGGATGTTCTCGGTCGAGTTGGCGTAGGACAGCCGCACGTAGCCTTCGCCCAGAACGCCGAAGTCGGGGCCGCCGATGATGGCGACGCCGGCATCCTCCAACAACGCGGTGGCGAGCGCCTTCGCCTTCCAGCCCGTGCGCTTGATGTTTGGAAACGCGTAGAACGCGCCCTTGGGCGTGGCGCAAGACACCCCCGGCAGGCGGTTCAATCCTTCGACCACGACCTTTCGCCGCTTGTCGAACTCCGCCACCATCTTCGCCACGTCGTCCTGCGGCCCTTTGAGCGCGGCGAGGCCGGCGTATTGCGCCGACGCGTTGACGCACGAGTGCAGGTTCACGGCGAGCTTGCGCGCATAGTCGTAGAGCTTGCCCGGCCAGATCGCGTAGCCCAGCCGCCAGCCGGTCATGGCGTAGGTCTTCGACCAGCCGTTGAGCAGGATCAGCCGATCGCGGATCGACGGATATGACAGCAGGCACACGTGGGTCTCGCCGTCGTAGACCATGTGGTCGTAGATCTCGTCCGACATGACCGCGACGTCGGGAAACTTCTCCAGGCCGGCGACGAGCTTGTCGACCTCGCGCTTTCCGGTCACGCCACCGGTCGGATTGGCGGGCGAGTTCACGATCAGCAACCGCGTCTGCGGCGTGATCAGCTTGAGCGTCTCCTCGGCGGAGAACGCGAAATTGTTCTGCTCGCGGATCGGAACCGGGATGGGCCGCGCACCGGTATATTCGATCATCGAGCGATAGATGGGAAAACCGGGGTCGGGATAGAGGATGTCGGCGCCCGGCTCGCCGAACATCAGGATCGACATGAACATCGTGGGCTTGCCGCCGGGCAGGATCATCACCTCGTCGGGGGACACGTCGACCTTGAAGCGCTTGCCGAGGTCGGCCGCCACCGCCTCGCGCAGCGGCGGGATGCCGACCGCCGGCGTGTAGCCGTGGTGGCCGTCGCGCAGCGCCTTGATCGCGGCCTCGACGATGAAGTCGGGCGTGCGGAAATCGGGCTGGCCGATGCCGAGATTGATGATGTCGCGGCCCTGCGCCGCCAGCGCATTGGCACGCGCCAGCACCGCAAAGGCGTTCTCCTCCCCGATGCGGTCGAAGGCCGGAACGGTCTTGAGCATGTGATCACGTCTCGATGAGCGAATGGCGAATGGCGGGTAGCGAATTGCCATTAGCGGGTCGCAGGACCATTCGCCAGCCCTATTCGCTCTTCACCGCCCGCCACACCGCGTGCTGCATCACGCCCTGCGCACCATCGCCGGCACCAATTGCTTGATCGAGGGCGCGCCCACCTGCTGCATCATGGCGTAGGTTTCCGTGCGCAGAAGCTCGAGCACCCGCTCGACGCCGCTTTGGCCGAAGGCGCCGAGGCCCCAAATATAGGGCCGCCCGACGCACACGGCATTGGCGCCGATGCACAGCGCCTTGACCACGTCGGAGCCGCGGCGGAATCCGCTGTCGACGATGATTGGGATGCGCCCCTTCACCGCCTCGACGATTTCCGGCAGCGCGTCGATGGTCGAGCGGCCGGAATCCTCGCTGCGCGCGCCGTGGTTGGACACGATGATCGCGTCGATGCCGTTGTCGGCGGCGATCACGGCGTCCTCCCAGGCGAGGATGCCCTTGATCACGATCTTCATCTTGGTGGTGTCGCGCAGCCGCTTGAAGAAGTCCCAGGTCATGGCCGACGCCTGGGTGTTGGTGAGCCCGGAGAGGTCGACCCCCTGATACATGGCGCGGGTTCGCATGTTCGCCTGCAGACTCGAGCGGTCGTGGCAGGCGTTGCATTCGCGCGTGTCGCTGCGGCGAAGCCGGAATAGCGTTTCCTGATTGCGACCGCCGTTGCGGTCGACGGTGACCGCCACCACCGGGCATCCCGCCTTCTCGGCGCGGGTGACGAATGCCTTGGCAACCTCCCATTTGTTGGTGGCGTAAAGCTGGTACCAGATCGGCGCGCCGCGCGCGGCGGTCACGTCTTCGACGCCGGTACTGGTCGAGGTTGAGAGAATCTGCAGGTGGTTGCCGGCCTTTGCCGCCCTGGCGGCGGCGATCTCGCCGTCGTCGTGAAAGGATCTTTGGCCGCCGACCGGCGCGAGCACGATCGGGCTTGCATACTTCTCCCCGAGGATCTCGGTCGACATGTCGACCTTCCTGACGTCGACCAGCCGGCGCGGGCGGAGCTGGAATTTCAAGAAGCCCTCGCGATTGGCGCGCAGCGTGACCTCGTCGTCGATGCCCGAGGCCATGTAGCCGAAATGCGCGGGCGGAACATTCTTGCGGCAGACCGGCTCAAAATCGAAGACGTTGATCGCCTCCTTGGGCGACTTGATGAGGTCGTCGGCACGCATGGGCGCCCACATCAGCGGATCGGGAAGCTTGCTGCCGGGCGCAGGCCCTTCGCCGGCGAACGCGTCCAGTGCGCCCGCGGCCCACAACGGACTTCCGGCCAGGAACTGCAGGAACTTGCGCCGGCTGGCGGCCTGATCGGCGAACGACGGCATGGCGAGCCCTCCCTCAAGAGCGACGGGCGCGCGATCCAACTCTTTCGGCTGGCATGTGCGCGGTGCCCGGTCCATCCTACACAGCGCCGAAGTCCCGAGACAATCGCCCTCGCCCACTCCGCCGATCGCAAAAGAGGCTCCCCCATGCCCACGCCAGCCGAAAAGCGCGCAACATTCCGCAAGCTCCACGCGCAAGGATGCTTCGTCATTCCCAACCCCTGGGACGTGGGCTCGGCGCGCTATCTGCAAGGTCTCGGATTCAAGGCGCTTGCCACGACCAGCGCGGGCTTCGCCTTCACGCAGGGCCTCCCCGACGGCGCGGTGTCGCGCGTGATGATGCTCGCCCATTTTCGCGAGATCGTTGCCGCCACCGACGTTCCCGTGAACGCCGACTTCGAGGGCGGCTTTGCGGACGCACCCGAGGGCGTGGCCGAAAGCGTGACGTTGTGCATCGACACCGGCGTCGCGGGGCTGTCGATCGAGGATTCGACCTCCGACCCCGCTATCCCCCTCTATGATTTCGAGCTTGCGCTGGCACGCGTGCGCGCCGCGCGCGCCGCAA
>JBKOXY010000058.1:0-3726 GCA_046725125.1 Pseudomonadota bacterium
CTCGGCCGATCAATCGTCATCGCGCGACCTCAACCCCTATCGTCGAAGACACTTACGGCCGCCGCAGCGCGTCGCGCGACCTCGCAGACCGAAGGTACGATCCCGCGTTTGAAAGTGGAAGCCGGTTTTGACGCCTCGAAACACAACCGGCGCCCGAAGGCGCCGGCTGTCCCCTTCCCCCGTGTTGCTGTCGTTCAGGAGCTGGTACTAAGCACCGTGACCGCGCGACGGTTCTGCGACCAGCATGAAATGTCGTTGCACACCGCGACCGGGCGTTCCTTGCCATAGGAAATCGTGCGCATGCGTTGCGGGTGAACGCCGCGCGACGCGAGATAGTCGCGCACCGTCTGCGCGCGCCGGGCGCCGAGCGCGATGTTGTACTCGCGCGTGCCCCGCTCATCGGCATGACCTTCGATGGTGAAGGTGTATTGGTTGTAGATCTGCAGCCACTGCGCCTGCTTCTCCAGCGTCGCGATCGATTGCGACGTGAGCTCCGAAGAATCGGATTCGAAGAAAACGCGATCGCCGACATTGACCACGAAATCCTGCTGACTGCCGGGCGGCGCGCTGCCGCCGGCCTGCGGATCATTGGGTCTGTTCGCGCAAGCGGCCGCGGCAAGCGCCAACGCCAAAATGCCGGCGAACTTTGTCGCGCGGACGACGCGCACAACGACATTCGTCATTCCGCTGCCTCCATGGTTGCGTCGTTACCGCACATGCCGAAGGTCTAGCAGGTGCGTGGTTAAGCGAAGGTTCTTGTCGACCTTGATCGGGTGTTGCCCGCATCGCTCAATTTCGAGAAAAAAGCCGAAAACCCCCTCCGGTGGTTAATGCCCGGTGAATGCGGCGCCTTCTCGACCCCCGCGAGTTCCATTTCGGCGCCTCTTACTGCAGTAGGGTCTTACTGCAACAGCGGCGACCAAGCAGGATCGGACGCGTAGCTCGGCGTCTTCAATATTTGCTCGTTGCGGCCGGTCACATCCACCGTGTAGAGCATCGGCCCGGCGTTCCCGCCGGGGTCGCGGAAGAACATGATCACGCGCCCATTCGGCGCCCAGGTCGGTCCTTCGTTGTGGTAGCCTTCGGTGAGAATGCGCTCGCCTGACCCATCCGCGCGCATGATGCCGATGGCGAACTTGCTCTCCGTCTGCTTGGTGAAAGCGATATAGTCGCCGCGCGGCGACCATACCGGCGTCGAATAGGCGCCCTCGCCGAAGCTGATGCGTTGCGCCGCGCCGCCGTTCGCCGCCATGACGTAGATCTGCTGCCTTCCGCCGCGGTCCGACTCGAAGCTGATGCGCGTGCCATCAGGCGAATAGGAGGGCGCGGTGTCGATGACCTGCGTATCGGTCAAGCGCGTCGTCGCTTTCGAGCGCAAGTCCATCACGAACAGATTGGAATTGCCGCCGCGCTGCAAACTGAAGATCACGCGCTGGCCGTCGGGCGAGAAGCGCGGGCTGAAGGTCATGCCGGGGAAGTTGCTGACGATCTCGCGCTGTCCGGTCTCGATGTTCATGAGATAGACCCTTGGATCGCCCTGACTGTAGGACATGTAGGTGATGGTGTCGGCCGCCGACGAGAACCGCGGCGTGAGCACGAGGTCGTCCCCGCGGGTGAGATAGCGCACGTTGGCACCGTCCTGGTCCATCAACGCGAGCCGTTTGATGCGCCGCTCCTTCGGACCGGATTCGTCGACGAAGACGACGCGGCTGTCGAAATAGCCTTTCTCGCCGGTGATCCGCTCGTAGATTGCGTCCGAAATGATGTGGGCGATCCGCCGCCAATTGTCGGCGGTGGTGTTGTACTGCTCGCCGCGCAGCTGCTGGCCGGCGAACACGTCCCACAGCCGAAACTCGCCCTTGAGACGGCCGTCGGATTGCGTGATGCGGCCGGTCACCAAAGCCTGGGCATTGATCTGCCGCCAGTCGGGAAAGCGCGGCAGCGTGTCGATGGTGGAGATTTTCTCGATGTAGGCGGCGGGATCGATCGGCGCGAACAAGCCGGAACGCCGCAGGTTCGAGGCGATGATCTGGCTCACATTGCGTCCCGCCGCCGGATCCTGCACGCCAACCCCGATGAAATCCGGGATCGCAATCGGCACGGGTTGCACGTTGCCCTGAGTGACGTCGAGCTTGAGCACCGCCGCCGCCCGCTGCGGCGAAAGGCTCACGAGCGCGCCGGCCGCGGCGCCCGCGCCCAACATGATCAATCGGCGGCGGCTCAAGCGCATTGCCGTTGAATCGGCGTCAATCGTCGCTCGGTCGCCTGGCGTAACGGCGGCGACGGTCAGCCGCGGATCATGTCGCGGGGGTCGAAGGTAATCTCGACGTCTTTCCATTGCTCATAATGTTCGGGCTTGAGCATGTCGTAAGGTTGGCCTCGAAAGAGCGCGCGAACGGCGCTGTCGCGGGCGGCTATGAACAGCGGGCTCTTTCCGCTGCTCAGCACCACCGGCGGAGCGGCCAGTCTGCCGTCGCGGTTGAGCTTGATCCTGACCAGCACCACCAGTTCCTGCGGATCCTTTGCGCCGGCCGGTACCGTCCACAGCTGCGCCAGCCGCGCGCGCAATGCTTCCAGTTCGCTCAGCGACAGCTGCGCCGCGGCGCCGTTCGACAAGCCGAGCGAGGGCGCGTTGTTGAGGGTCTCGCCGGCGGCCGCGAGCCGCGTCGAATCGCGCTTGTCGAGCAACGCTGCGACCTGCTTGGGATCGAACTTGGGCGTCGGTGGGGCGGGCTTCTTCGGCGGAGTCGGCGGCTTGGCATCGGCCTTCTTCGGCTCGGGCTTCTTGGCTTCGTCCTTTGCCAGCGCGTCGGCGATCGGATCGGGCGGCGCCTCGGCTTGCTTTTTTTCCGGCTCGGGCTCGGCGGGCTTGGCTTCCGGCGCCGGCGGCGGCTCGCGCGCGGCCTTGACTTCCTTCTTTTCCACCACCTTCGCCGTCGGGTCCTCGACCGGATTCGCCTCTGCGATCTTTTCGACCAGGGGCTTTGCCGTCTCGGCTTTCGGCGCGTCCTTGCTGCCGGCCGTGATCTTGGAGAAGTCGGACGCGGTCACGAGGTCGACCGGCAGGCCCTCGGTCGACGATACGGGAAGCGACGTCGCTGAGAGCGACCACACGCTCCACAGCAACACCGCTGCATGCCCGATCGCCGATATGGTGTAGGCCGTCCTCATTGCCCTCATCACGCGATCAGCGTGCCGAGGCCTGCTGCTCGCTCTCGGTCACCAACGCCACGCGGCGGAAGCCGGCGGCCGATATTCGCCCCATCACCTTCATGACCGTGCCGTAGTCGACCTGCCGGTCGCCACGCACGAAGATACGCTCCTCCGCCCCGCCGCGGGCCTCGGTTATGGCCTTGAGCTTGGCGACCAGTTCCTCCACCGCAATTTCGGTATTTTGGAGGTAGACCTGCCCGCTCTGGTTGACCGAAACCGTCAGCGGCTCCTTGTCCTGGTCGAGGGACTTGGCCTGGGTTT
The DNA here is from genome assembly GCA_046725125.1 of Pseudomonadota bacterium. Classification (GTDB taxonomy): domain Bacteria; phylum Pseudomonadota; class Alphaproteobacteria; order Rhizobiales; family Xanthobacteraceae; genus VAZQ01. The sequence goes on from JBKOXY010000058.1 coordinate 3,475, forward strand.
GCGGCAGGTCGAGGGGGACCCCCACCGTCAGCAGCGGGGCCGACACCATGAAAATGATCAATAGGACCAACATGACGTCGACCATCGGCGTCACGTTGATCTCGGCCATGGCCGGGCGACGGCGATGCCGCCTGCCGGCGACCGCGGCAGTGCCGCCGTTCATCGCCATTACGTCCCCCTATCCCCGTTCGTCGATCTGCCGCGACAGAATCGCGACGAATTCGTCGGCGAACCCCTCCAGGCGCTGGGCCT